>JANNKS010000446.1:0-5514 GCA_031396425.1 Rhizobacter sp.
GCCGAGCCCTGGACCAACGAGATGCGAAAGCAGATCGAGGCGAGGACCTCGCTCGACGCCATCGACATCTACGGGCTGTCCGAAGTGATGGGCCCGGGCGTGGCTCAGGAGTGCGTGGAAAACAAGGACGGGCTGACCATCTGGGAAGACCATTTCTACCCCGAGATCATCAACCCCGACACCGGCGAAGTTCTGCCCGAAGGCGAAGAAGGCGAACTCGTCTTCACGACGCTCACCAAGGAAGCCCTGCCGGTGGTGCGCTACCGCACGCGCGACCTGACCCGCCTGCTGCCCCCCACCGCACGCAGCATGCGCCGCATGGGCAAGATCGTCGGCCGCAGCGACGACATGCTGATCATTCGCGGCGTCAACGTGTTCCCGACGCAAATCGAGGAACTGGTGTTCCAGCAAGGGCAGCTCGCGGGCCAATACCAGATCATCGTCACGCGTGACGGGCACCTCGACGAGATCGCCGTGCACTGCGAGGTCCTGCCCAGCGCCCTCGGTGCCGACCGCGACGCCGCTGCCGCCTGGCTTCAGCATCGCATCAAGACGATGATCGGCGTGAGTGCGCATGTTCAGGTGGGCGCACCCGATTCGATCGAACGCACGCTGGTGGGCAAGGCGCGGCGGGTGGTTGACAAGCGGCCGCGCTAGGCCAGGAAAACGACATCGCTGCCATCGTCATCCCGGCGCAAGCCGGGATCCACGACAGGCAGCCAAGAGTGGATCCCGGCTTGCGCCGGGACGACAGACCTAACCGATGACAGGAAGAATCGACGATGTACACCCAGGCAATGGACACGATGGCTCGCGAGGCCAAGGGCAAGGTGCAGCCCGTCAATTCGCCCGAAGACATGGCTCGCGACGCCGCCTTCGAAGCGCGCATCGACGCCGGTGAGTTCATCGAGGCGAAAGACTGGATGCCCGAGCACTACCGCAAGACGCTGGTGCGCCAGATCAGCCAGCATGCGCATTCCGAAATCGTCGGTATGCTTCCCGAAGGCAACTGGATCACGCGGGCGCCGTCGCTCAAGCGCAAGGCCATCCTGCTGGCCAAGGTGCAGGACGAAGGCGGGCATGGCCTGTACCTCTATGCCGCGGCCGAAACCCTCGGCGTGTCTCGCGACGAGTTGATCGACGCGCTGCACAGCGGGCGCGCCAAGTACAGCTCGATCTTCAACTACCCCACGCTCAGCTGGGCCGACGTCGGCGTGATCGGCTGGCTGGTCGACGGTGCGGCGATCATGAACCAGGTGCCGCTGTGCCGCTGCTCGTACGGCCCGTATGCGCGCGCCATGGTGCGGGTGTGCAAGGAAGAATCGTTCCACCAGCGCCAGGGCTTTGACGCGCTGTACACCATGATGACGCAGGGCACCGACGCCCAGCGCGCAATGGTGCAGGACGCGGTGGACCGCTGGTGGTGGCCGTCGCTGATGATGTTCGGCCCGCCCGACACCGAGTCGACCCACAGCGAACAGTCGATGCGCTGGGGCATCAAGCGCAACTCGAACGACGAGTTGCGCCAGAAGTTCGTCGATGCGTGCGTCGACCAGGCCAAGGTGCTGGGCGTGACCTTGCCCGACCCGCAGTTGAAATGGAACGCGCAGCGCGGCGCGCACGACTACGGCGTGATCGACTGGAGTGAATTCTGGAATGTCGTGGGCGGCCACGGCCCGTGCAACAAGGAGCGCCTCGCCGCGCGCGTGCAGGCCTGGGACGACGGCGCCTGGGTGCGCGAAGCCGCGCTCGCCTACGCGCGCAAACACGAAGCCACCGAACCGAAAGCGGCCTGACCATGAGCCCGACCTCGAACGAGCGCGAGTTTCCGCTGTGGGAAGTGTTCATCCGCAGCAAGAGCGGTCTGGACCACAAACACTGCGGCAGCCTGCACGCGGCTGATTCGGCGATGGCGATCCAGATGGCGCGTGACGTCTACACGCGCCGACAGGAGGGCACCAGCATCTGGGTCGTGCGCTCCGACCAGATCGTCGCGAACGACCCCGACACGCGCGACATGGACTTCGAACCCGCGCAGGACAAGGTCTACCGCCACCCGACGTTCTACAAACTGCCGGCCGACGTGGACCACATGTGAGCCCGAGCAGCATGCCATCCCCTGACATTCAGTACGTGTTGCGCGTCGCCGATTCCTGTCTCGTGCACGGCCAACGCCTGGCCGAGTGGTGCGGCCACGCGCCGGTGCTGGAAGAAGACATTGCGCTGACCAACATCGCGCTCGACCACATCGGCCAGGCGCGCGCGTTGTTGACCCTCGCCGGCCAGATGGAAGGAGCCGGGCGCGATGAAGACGCGCTCGCCTTTCATCGCGACGAGCGCGATTTCTTCAACGTCACGATGCTCGAGCTGCCCAACGGCGACTTTGCGCGCACGCTGCTGCGCGCCCACCTGTGGTCGGCGTTTCTGAACGTGCTGTGGAGCGGCCTGGAAAGCTCCAGCCATCCGCCTCTGGCGCAGATCGCCGCCAAGTGCGCGAAAGAAACGCGTTACCACGAACGCCACTGCGCCGACTGGGTGCGTCGGCTGGGCGACGGCACCGACGAGTCGCACCGGCGCCTGGCGAATGCCCTGGCCGAGTTGTGGCCCTACACCGCCGAATGGTTCACTGACGATGCGGTGGACCACCACGCCGTACTGAAAGCACTGGGCCCGGCCTGGAGCACGCTTGCGCCCGCCTGGGTTGCGCGGGTCGAGCCGGTGCTGATGGCCGCCAGGCTCGCCCTGCCCGCTGCCACGCCGTTCTGCTCCACTGGAAAAGGCGGCAGGCACAGCGAACACATGGGCTACCTGCTCGCCGAGATGCAGGCACTGCCGCGTGCCTTCCCGGGGGCGGTATGGTGAACCGTCCGGCGGCGTTGCCGCTCGCCAGACCGGGGCCAAATTCGCGCGTCGACGTGCGCCTTCCAGCCGGCGCAGCACAGGCCGGCCCAACCAGCCCCGGGCCGTTCACCGAAGAATTGGCGTGGCACGCCTTGTCCCGCGTACTCGACCCCGAAGTGCCGGTGTTGTCGGTGCTCGAACTCGGCATCGTGCGCAGCATCAAGGTCACCGCGCGTGGCGTGCATGTCGTGGTCACACCCACCTATTCGGGCTGCCCGGCGACCGAGGTGATCCAGGACGACATCCGCAACGCACTGTTCAATGCAGGCGCCAGTGCCGTCAGCATCGAACTGCAGTACGCACCAGCCTGGACGACCGACTGGATCGGCGCCGAAGCTGCCGAGAAGCTGCGCCGCTACGGCATCGCACCGCCGCACGCGGGTGGCTGTGGCACCGCCGGCGAGCCGGTGACCCAGGCCCTGCGCTTTCACCCGCGTGGTCTGCACTGCCCGCGCTGCGACAGCGCAAAGACCGAACAACTCTCGGCGTTCGGCTCCACCGCATGCAAGGCGCTCTACCGGTGCCTGGCGTGCCGCGAACCGTTCGAGTATTTCAAGCCGATCTGAGCGACTGAGACGCCGATACCATGAGCATCACCTTCCATGCGCTGCGCGTGGCCAGCGTCGAGGTCGATGCCGACGCGTTGATCGTCGGTTTCGATGTGCCGACGGCGCTGCGCGAGACCTTCCATTTCAGCGCCGGCCAATACCTGACGCTGCGCACCTTCGTGGCCGGCGAGGACTTGCGCCGCTCCTACTCCATCTGCAGCGCCGAAGGCGACGCGCTGCTGCGGGTGGGCATTCGGCTGCTGCCCGCCGGCGTGTTCTCGGGCTGGGCCACGCAGAACCTGCGCGTTGGCGAACACCTGGACGTGATGCCACCGCAGGGGCGCTTCCTGGTGCCGCTGCAAGCCAAGTCGCGCCGCCACTGGCTGTTCATCGCCGCGGGCAGCGGCATCACGCCCATGCTGTCGCTGCTGAAAACCACGCTGGCTCGCGAGCCGCTGTCGCGCGCCACGCTGATCTACGGCAACCAGCGCATCGCTACCACGATGTTCCGCGACGAGCTCACCGAACTGAAAAACCGGCACCTCGCCCGCCTCGCGGTGCACTACGTGTTCTCGCGCGAAGACCAGGACGCACCGCTGTTCAATGGCCGGCTCGACACGGCGCGTCTGCAAACATTCCTCACCACGCTGGTGCCCGCTGCGGGTGTCGACGAGGCCTTCGTCTGCGGCCCGGCCGGCATGATCGACGCCGCCGTCGTGGCGCTGGCGCAGTCGGGCATCGCCGAAACGAAGGTGCACGTCGAACGTTTCGGCGATGCGGTGTCGACCGGTGCACACCTGGTCGACGAGCGCGACGCCGACCATGCCCAGGTCACGCTGATCATCGACGGCCTGGGCCGCCAGGTTGAGTTTCGCCTCAGCGACCCATCGATCCTCGACGCGGCACGCCGCACCGGGCTGGACGTGCCGTACGCCTGCAAGGCCGGCGTGTGCTCCACCTGCAAGGGCAAGCTGATCGAGGGCGAGGTGCGCATGGATCGCAATTTCGCCCTCAGCCCCGCCGAGGTGGCACAGGGTTTCGTGCTGTGCTGCCAGTCGCACCCGACCACGCAGCGGGTCGTGATCACCCTGGACGAGCGCTGATGGCGCGCGCGCGTTCGCCCGATTTCGCACTCAACCGGGACACCATCGTCAGCGCCGCTGCGGCGCTGTTCGCGGCCCAGGGCTACCCGGGCTCGTCGATGACCGATCTGGCGCGCGCCTGCGGCGTTTCAAAGCCGCTGCTGTACCACTATGTGAACGACAAGTACCAGCTGCTGCTCGAAATCACCGACGGCCACGTGTCACGGCTCGAGGCGCTGGTGGCCGAGGTGAATGCACTCTCGCTCGGCCCGCCGCAGCGCCTGCGCAAGCTCATTCAGCGCTTTGTCGACGAATATTCGAACTCGCGCCACGCGCATGGCGTGCTGACGCAGGACGTGAAATTCCTGCTGCCTGCCGATCGCGACCGCGTGCTGACCAAGGAACGCCACATCGTCAGCGCCTTCGCCGAAGCGATCGTCGCGGCCCGGCCCGATCTTGCAACCAGCGCGCTCGACAAACCGCTGGCGATGCTGCTGTTCGGCATGATGAACTGGATGTTCACCTGGCTGCGCCCGGACGGCCGGTTTTCCCATCAGGAAATGGCGCCCATCGTCGCCGATCTGTTCCTCGGCGGCCTGGGCGCGGTGCCAATTCAAACCGCCGCCGCTTCCCGTGTCGTCACCGGTCCGCGGCCACTGAAACGGTCCAGTGCCAGGTAGATCACCGGCGTGATGTACAGCGTCACCGCCTGCGAAAACACCAGGCCGCCCACCACCGCCAGGCCGAGCGGCTGGCGCAGTTCGGCGCCGGCACCCAGACCCAGCGCGATCGGCAACGCGCCCATCATCGCCGCCAGCGTCGTCATCATGATCGGCCGAAACCGCAGGATGCACGCCTCGCGGATCGCCTGTTGCGGCGCCATGCCCTGATGGCGCTGCGCGTCGAGCGCGAAGTCGATCATCAGGATCGCGTTCTTCTTCACGATGCCGATCAGCAGCAGGATGCCTATGGTCGCGATCAAG
>JANNKS010000441.1:0-3464 GCA_031396425.1 Rhizobacter sp.
CAGGTGAAGTCCTTGAGGGTGTCGAACTGCACCTTCTGCATGTGCGGGATGCGAAACACGCCGTGCGGCAGCTGGCTCAAGGTGTAGCCGTCGGGACGGGCGTTGACCAGTTCGTTGGCGCCGAGCATGCCGCCCGCGCCGGGTTTGTTCTCCACGATGATCGGCTGCCCCAGCGTCTTGGCGGCACTCTCGGCCAGTGCGCGCATCACGGCGTCGGTGGAGCCCCCCGCCGGCCACGGGCAGATGTAGCGAAGGGGCTTGTTCGGAAACGCGGGCGCCTGGGCCAACGAGGGCAAGGCACTGCTGCCGAGGGCGGCAGCAGTGCCCACGACGAAGCTGCGGCGGGTGGTGGTGCGGGTCATGGGTTTTCTCCGGATGCGGTGCATGATTGACCGCCGACTGTAATCTCAACCCACAGTTTGAAGGCTGAAATCCAGGCGCCCCGAGTTCAAGCGTGCCGCCGCGAGGGGCCGATGCGCTGCCAAGCCCCTGCGCTTTACTTCGCCAGCCGCACGATGCCCAGCAGCTTGAGCACGTATTTTTCGTAGACAGGATCGGAGTTGCCGGTCTTCATCTTGCGCATGAAGTACTTCTCGAACGCGATCTTCGCCAGGTGCACCCACTTGCCCTTCTTGAACCAGTTGACGTTGCGCGGCGGGATCTGCGGCAGCGCAACGAACGCGGCGCCGGTGTCGCCCATGTCGGCCAGACAGATCGCGTTCCAGGTCGCCTTCGCGGTGGCCGGCTTGCCGGCGAGTTCGTCGGCGATGTTGTGGGCGAGCGCCGTCACCATGGTCTCGATCATGTAGCCGGTCTTGGGCGCGCCGCTGGGCACCGGGGTCACTTCGACCGGCGGGATCGCCACGCACACGCCGGCGGAGAAGATGTTCCGATACTTCCTGCTGCGCTGATGCTCGTCGACGAGCACGAAGCCGCGCGGGTTGCACAGGTCGGCGACCGCGGCGACCGGGGCGACGCCCTTGAAAGCGGGCAGCATCATCGCGAGCTTGAAGGCCACCTCGTGTTCCTTCACCACCTGCCCCTGGTCGTCGAGCTGGGTCGTGAACAGCTTGCCGGCCTCGACCTTGGTGGTCCTGGCGTTCGTGATCCACTTCATGTCGTGGCCGCGCAACTCCGATTCGAGCATGCCCTTGGAGTCGCCCACGCCACCCAGGCCGAGGTGGCCGATGTAGGGTTCGGCGGTGACGAACGTGATCGGCACCTTGTTGCGCAGCTTGCGGCGGCGCAGGTCGGTGTCGAGGATGAGCGCGAATTCATAGGCCGGACCGAAGCAGCTGGCGCCGGGCATCGCGCCGATCACCACCGGCCCCGGATCCTCGAGGAACTTCAGGTAGTCCTGGAAGAACATCTCGGCGTGGCCGACGGTGCAGACCGAATGCGTGTGGCCGCCGTGCGGCCCGGCGCCCGGCACTTCGTCGAAGCTGAGCTTCGGGCCGGTCGCGATGACCAGGTAGTCGTAGGGCAGCATCTCGCCGCCTTCCAGCATGATGCGGCTGCCGGCAGCGTCGATTGCAGTGACCGGTTTGCCCCGGAACGCGATGCCCTTCTTCGCAAGAAGCGGCGCAATCTGCAGCGTGACCGCCGAGCGTTCGCGCCAGCCCACCGCCACCCAGGGATTGGACGGGGTGAATTCGAACGTTTCGGTGGCGTTGACCACCGTCACTTCGTGCTGCCTGGGCAGCAGCGCGCGCAACTCGTACGCGGCGGGCATGCCGCCGAGCCCAGCGCCCATCACGACGATATGTGCCATGGCTGCTCTCCTGCCTGGTTGATCCAGAAACCGGGCCCGTGCAACGAGTTCAGCGCATGTGCCTCAGAACTTGCGCCCCCAGGCCAGGCCGAAGCTGCTCTGGCGCATGCTGATCGTTTCGCTTCCGCCGTTGCCCGGGCCGAAGAATGCCGGTGAGTTGAACAGTGAACCACCGCTCACGCGTTGACGCGGCGCAACCATCAGCATGCCGGTGATCTCGCTTTCCTTGTCGACCGCGACCGTGAAGCCGGCCGTGTAGTGGTTCGTGATCACGCCGGGGGCGATGATGTTGAAGCTCACGTCGGCCGATGTGATCGGGTTGTCGCCCTTGTTGTAGCCCAAGCGCAGCGTCAACGCATCGGACAGGTTCCACGCGACCCCCAGCTTGAACACGTCGACGTCTTTCCAGCCGAAGCCGGGCCCGTTCGCGGCACCGAGGGGCGCCTGGTTCGAGCTCGGGTTGTTGACCGCCGCGACATCGCTGTAGTTGATGCGACCGGCGTCGAACGCGATCGTCCAGGCGGGCGCCGGCTTGAAGGCCACGCCCACGCTGTAGTGCGAGGGAATGTCGAAATCGCCGCCCTCGGCGAACAGGCCCTTGTACTTGTCGAACTTGCCCATGTTCATCTTCGGCGCGTAAGCAGCGCCGATCGTGAAGGCGTCCGAGATGCGGCCCTGGTAGCCCACGCGCAGGCCGAACCCGGTGGAACTGTCGTAGCCGTTGTTCGTCACGTTCGCAGGGGAACTGCTGATGCCCTGGAAAGCCTGCAGGCCGCTCGCCTTGAAGCGCTGGTAGCCCAGCAGCAGCGACACGCCCACGGCGTGCTGGGCGTTCAGCTTGTAGGCAAAGGTCGGCGCGATGATCAGCTGCGACAGATCCACGCCCAACTCGCCACTGCCGCACAGCATGTTGGCGGCGACGAAGCCGGCCGGCGTCGGGCACTGGAAGTTCCCTTGCGGATAGGTGGTGTTCATGCCGCCGTTGCCATACACCGACACGCCCAGCGACATGTCGCTGCCGAGCATCAGGTTGTAGCCGAACTCCGGAACGTAGAACTGGTTCTTGTCGCTTTCGACTTTGCCGTTGGCACCGGTGAAAGGTGCCAGTGCGCCGCTGCGTTCGGACTCGCGCCGGGGCATGAACACGTCGAGGCCAACGTCCAGGCGCGGGCCGACCCACACCATGCTGGCCGGATTGGTGGCACCGCCGATGCTGTCGTGCGCCATCGCGGTGGAAGCACCCGCCATGCCCTTGGCCTTCATGCCGTAGCCGTGCGGAAAGTAGCCATTGGTGGCCAGCGCCGGGCCGGCCGCGCAGGCAGCGGCGATCGACAACAAACGAAAGAACAGGTGCGGGCGGTGCATTGCAGGTCTCCTGGGGGTTGTGGTCCGGCGCGGCGACGCGGATCGCCGTTCTGCTCGCCCCGCAGCGGGGCGGCATGCACGCCATTACGCGGCCTGTGCCGGCGCGCGTCTATTGCCGCAATGGGGTGTGGCGGATACCCCGGATGGAGTAGGGCTTTGCCAGCCTCACCAGCGCGCGAACAAGCGACCGTTGTCGACCTTCGCTTCCCAGCGTTTCAGCGGGCTGTCGCCCTTGGCGATGCAGGCCCCGGTCGAAACGTCGAATGCCCATTCGTGTTTCGGGCAGGTCAACGTCGTGCCCTTCAGCGCGAGGTGCGGGATGTTGGTG
>JANNKS010000483.1:0-10546 GCA_031396425.1 Rhizobacter sp.
GTCGATCATTCGCAACCGCTACCTGCGTGACGAGCGCAGCGGCGACGAGCAGGACGCCTACGCCGCCGCCCGCTGGATGGCCGACATGGGCGCGCGGGGCGCACTGGCTGGGTACTTCGAGCCGCCGCTCACGCCGGCCGAGCGTGCGGTGGCAGGGCTGGAAGGCTGGATCTTCGGGGTTCGATGATGGTCACCAAAAAGAAGTCTTCTCCAGCCAAGCGGCCGGCGATTCGGCGTAGCGCCGCTGTGGTGCAGGCACCGCAAGCTGATGCACTGCTCGCCGAGTTGCGTGCGCTCATCCAGGACGCCCAACGCACTGCCGCCGTCGCTGTCAACATGAGCCTGACGATGCTCTACTGGCGTGTCGGCAAGCGCATCCGTGATGAGGTGCTGGGCGACGAGCGCGCCGACTATGGCGCGCAGATTGTCGCCACGCTGTCGCGACAATTGGCGGTCGAGTACGGGCGCGGCTTCGAAGAGAAGAACCTGCGCCGCATGGTTCAGTTTGCCGAGGCCTTTCCGGACGAGGCCATTGTCGCCACGCTGTGGCGACAATTGAGCTGGTCGCATTTCCGCGAGCTGCTGCCGCTGAAGGCACCGCTGCAGCGCGAGTTCTACGCCGAGATGTGCCGCATCGAAGGCTGGAGCGTGCGTACGCTGGTCGGGCGCATCGATTCGATGCTTTACGAACGCACTGCGCTGTCTCGCAAGCCGCAGGCGCTGATGACGCTGGAATTGGAAGCCCTGCGCGCCAAGGGCGAGTTGACGCCTGCCCTGGTGCTGAAAGACCCCTACGTACTCGACTTCGTAGGCCTGTCGGACCGCTATGTTGAGCGCGATCTGGAAGACGCCATCCTGCGCGAGCTGGAAACATTTCTGCTGGAGCTGGGTGCGGGCTTCACGTTCGTCGCGCGGCAAAAACGCCTGCAGATCGACGGCGACGATTTCTACATTGACCTGCTCTTCTACAACCGCCGGTTGCGAAGGTTGGTGGCGGTGGACCTGAAGCTTGGGCGTTTCAAGAATGCCTACAAGAGCCAGATGGAGCTGTACCTTCGCTGGCTCGACAAGTACGAGCGCCAGCCCGACGAGCGGCCGCCGCTGGGCATCATCCTGTGTGCCTACAAGAACCAGGAACAGGTCGAATTGCTGGAATTGGATGCCTCGGGCATTCACGTAGCGGAGTACCTGACCGAACTGCCGCCACGCGATGTGCTGCATCGTCGACTTCAGGCGGCCATCGAATCCGCGCAGGCGCGCTTCAAACCCACCCAGGAAGCATGAACACCTCCACCCTCGTCCAGAAACTCTGGAACTACTGCAACGTCCTGCGCGACGACGGCATGAGCTATGGCGACTACGTCGAGCAGCTCACCTACCTGTTGTTCCTCAAGATGGCCGACGAGCGTTCGCGCCCGCCGTACAACCAACCCAGCCTCATTCCTGCGAAATTCGCATGGGGCCAGCTGCTCGCCAAGGACGGCGACGAGCTTTTCGACCACTACCGCCACACGCTCGAAGCGCTGGGCAGCGAGAAGGGCACGCTCGCGCTGATCTTCAACAAGGCGCAGAACAAGTTCCAGGACCCGGCCAAGCTGCGGCGTGTGATCGTCGACCTGATCAACGAGGAAGACTGGTCGTCAATGGGTGCCGACGTGAAGGGCGACGCCTACGAAGGCCTGCTGGAGAAGAACGCGCAAGACACCAAGAGCGGCGCGGGCCAGTACTTCACGCCGCGCCCCTTGATTGCCGCGATGGTGGATGCCATTGCGCCCAAGCCCGGCGAGTCGGTGTGCGACCCGGCCTGCGGTACAGGTGGTTTTGTTCACGGCGCACAACTACATCACCCGGCACCACCAGAATCTCACGCGTGATCAGAAGCGCCACCTGAAAGACGGCGCGTTCCGCGGCTGGGAGCTGGTGCAGGGCACCGCGCGCGTGTGCGCGATGAACCTGATGCTGCACGGCATCGGCTCGGAAAATAACGTGCCCGTCAAGGTGGCCGACGCGCTGGCGGCCGACCCCGGCGAGCGCTTCGACGTGGTGTTGGCAAACCCGCCGTTCGGCAAGAAGAGCAGCACGATGATCGTCGGCGAAGACGGCAAGACTTCGACCGAGAAAGACATCATCGAGCGCGACGACTTCTGGGCCACCACGTCGAACAAGCAGCTCAACTTCGTGCAGCACATCAAGACGCTGCTCAAACCGCATGGCCGCGCGGCGGTGGTGGTGCCCGACAACGTGCTGTTCGAGGGCGGCGCGGGCGAAGCGATCCGCCGAAAGCTGCTGCACGAGTGCGACGTGCATACGCTGTTGCGGCTGCCCACGGGCCTGTTCTACGCGCAGGGTGTGAAGGCCAACGTGCTGTTTTTCGACAAGAAGCCGGCGAGCGAAACGCGGTGGACCAAGAAACTCTGGATCTACGACCTGCGCACCAACAAGCATTTCACGCTGAAAACCAGCCCGCTGAAGCGCGAAGACCTGGACGAGTTCGTGAAGCTCTACAACCCAGCGAACCGTTTCGACCGCGCGCCGACATGGAGTGCCGAACAGCCGGACGGCCGCTGGCGTTGCTACGAAGCCGACGAACTGATGGCACGCGACAAGGCGAGCCTGGACATCTTCTGGCTGCGCGACGACACACTCGCCGACAGCGACAACCTGCCGCCCCCGGAGGTGATTGCACAGGAGATCGTCGACGACCTCGAGGCCGCGCTGGAGCAGTTCAGGTTGATTGCGGCTGATCTGGGTGAGTCATCAACGGGCGCCGAATGACCGAGCCGACCCGATCGCCGCTCAAGGACAAGCCGCTGCGGCAACCGGGCCAGTCGCTGGATGAAGAACGCCGCAATATGATCAGCGACAAGCTTGATCCGTGGGCTGCCGTTGCTGCGATGATGGTCATCTTGGCGGGTTTGGAGTGGTGGCGATACCTCCAGCAGATGTCGTTCAGCCCTGTCATGTTTTCCCTGGCGGCGCTGGTCACCGTCGCAATTTTCGGATTCCGGATCGTGAGCCTGCGCCCGAAACTCAAGGCGTTGCGACAAGGCCGTGATGGCGAGAAGGCAGTCGGCGAGTTTCTGGAGCGGCTGCGCGGGAACGGTTATCAGGTGTTCCACGACATCGTCGCGCCAGGTTTCAACATTGACCATGTGCTCATCGGCCCGACAGGCATCTATGCGCTCGAGACCAAGACGTGGAGCAAGCCGATTGGGCGCGACGCGCGCATCACGTTCGAGGGCGGACGTGTGCTCAAAGGCGGCTTCGAGCCCGACCGCAACCCGGCGACCCAGGCGCGCGCGCAGGCGAGCTGGTTGAAAGGTCAACTGGAAGAATCGACAGGAAGAAAGCTCGAGGTCTTTTCTGTCGTGTTGTTTCCGGGATGGTTTGTGGAGCCAATCCCAAAATCGGAGACTGGCGCTCAACAACTCTGGATGTTGGAGCCCAAGGCACTGCCGGCGTTTCTCGCACAAGAGCCTGCGCGAATTGCGCCGGAGGACGTGAAGCTCATTGCGTTCCATCTCTCAAGGTACATCCGTGGCGTCGAGCGAGAACGGTCCTGACCCAGTCGCCGATAGTGGGACCGGTGCAGACGAACCTGTCGAGCCAGGTGATGGTCGTGCACAAGCCGCTCAATCTCCGAATCTGCCGCACAAGTTGGTCGCTCACCCCTCCCGCGCATACCTCTTCGCCCGCAAATTCTTCTTGATCTCTGCCAGCGTGCCGCGCAGTTCCCCCGGCAGACGCAGCGCCACCGCGGTGGTGAGGATGTCGATCACGACCAGGTGCAGCAGGCGCGACACCATCGGGCTGTAGCGGTCGTAGTCTTCCGGGTGGTCGACCGCCAGCAGCACCTGGTTCGCGCTGCCCTGGCCGAGTTGGGCGAGCGGCGAGCCGCTGGCGGTGATGACGATCAGCGTCGCGCCACGTTTGCGGGCGATCTCGGCCGAGTCGATCAGGTCGGTGCTGCGGCCCGAGTTGCTGATGATCACCAGGCAGTCACCGGGCTTGAGCATCGTCGCACTCATCACCTGCACGTGCGCGTCGCTCACCGCCGCCGCGTTCACGCCGAGGCGGAAGAACTTGTGTTGCGCGTCCATCGCAACGATGCCCGAGTTGCCCACGCCGTGGAACTCGATGCGCCGGCCGGTCTTGCCGGCGAGGGTGAGTGCAGCGATGGCGCGCTCGAAGGCGTGGCTCGCGGCGTCGTTGCGGTATTTCAGGAACGCGCTGACGGCGTTGTCGATGACCTTGACGACGATGTCGCCGCATGCGTCGCCTTCATCGACGGCGCGGTGCACGAACGGCACGCCTTCGTTCACTGACCCGGCAAGCTTGCGCTTGAAGTCGACCAGCCCGGCGTAGCCGACGCTGCGGCAGAAACGCACCACGGTGGGTTTGCTCACGCCTGCACGCTTCGCGAGTTCGCCCACCGGCAGGCTGGCGAAACTGCGCGCGTCGGCCAGAACCAGTGCGGCGACGCGCCGCTCGGCGGGCGGCAGCGCGGGAATCGAGGCGCGAATGCGGGCTAGCATCGGAAGAGCCGAGCGCCGGCTACTGCTCTTCGATCCAGGTGTGTCCGTCGCGCGCGACGAGCGCACTCGCCGCCGCCGGGCCCCAGGTGCCTGCGGCGTAGGCGCGCGGCGCGGCGCTGTCCTCCTTCCAGGCGTGCAGGATGGGCTCGACCCAGCGCCAGGCCTGCTCCTGCTCGTCGCTGCGCACAAAGAGGTTGAGCTTGCCGGCCAGCGCGTCGAGCAGCAGCCGCTCGTAGCCGCCGACGCGGTCCTCCGCGAACGCCTTGTCGAAATCGAGGTCGAGCGACACTGGCGACAGCGCCTCATGCTGGCGTGCACCCTTCGCCGCCAGCAGGTGCAGCTTCAGGCCGTCTTCGGGCTGCAGGTTGATGACCAGCTTGTTCGGCTGGTTCACGCCGGGGAAGATGCTGTGCGGCGTGGGCCGGAAGTTGACGACGATCTGCGCGTCGCGCGCTGCCAGGCGTTTGCCGGTGCGCAGGTAGAACGGCACGCCGGCCCAGCGCCAGTTCTGGATTTCGGTGCGCAGCGCGACGAAGGTTTCGCAGGCGCTGCCGGGAGGCACCTTGGCTTCATCCAGGTAGCCGGGCACGGCGTCGCCATTCACATTGCCAGCGCGGTACTGGCCGCGCACCACGTCGCGCGCCACCGACTCGGGCGTGAAGGGTTTCAGCGAGCGCAGCACCTTGAGCTTCTCGTCGCGGATTGCGTCGGCGTCGTTGCTGCTGGGCGGCTCCATCGCCACCATCGTCAGCAATTGCAGCGCGTGGTTCTGGATCATGTCGCGCAACGCGCCGGTGCGGTCGTAGAAGTCGCCGCGCGTGCCCACGCCCAGCCCTTCGGCGAGCGTGATCTGGATGTTCGAGATGCTCTCGCGCCGCCACAGCGGCTCGAACAGGGCATTGCCGAAACGCAGCGCCATCAGGTTCTGCACGGCGGGTTTGCCCAGGTAGTGGTCGATGCGCAGCGCCTGCGTTTCGCTGAAGGCAGCGCGCACCACGCGGTTGATCTGCTGGGCGCTGGCCAGGTCGTGGCCGAGCGGTTTTTCAAGCACGACGCGCACGTTCGGCCCGTTCAGGCCGACATTGCCGAGCTGCTCGCAGATCTGCGGAAACAGGTGCGGGCTGGTGGCGAGGAACAGCACCACCGTGTCGGCTGGCCCGCCCGGGCGCCCGCCTGCCGATTCTGGCCCCTCGATGGCTTGTTTCAGGCCGGCGTAATGCGCGGGCAGCGACAGGTCCATGCGCCGGTAGTGCAGCAGTTCGGCGAAGCGCGCGAATTCGTCATCGTGCGGGCGCTTCGCGCTCTCGACGCCGACAAAACGTTCGCGAATGAAATTGCGGTAGTCGGCATCACTGCGTTCGTCGCGCGCCACCGCGATGATGCGTCCGCCTTCGGGCAGCTTGCCATGCCGCCAGGCCTGGAACAGCGAGGGCATCAGCTTGCGCCAGGTCAGGTCGCCGGTGCCGCCGAACAGAACAAGATCAAAACACATGGACCGCGCCGTCTGGGTGAAACCAGGCGTTGTAATTTTATTTCACCTTGGATGATGCCGAAGTTTCATGGTCGGGTCAATCTTGATACGACCGGAAAGCGATCCGTGACGCAATGCGCGTGGGGTCGTCATTTATCTCCAGCGGCTGCGGTCGACGTGATGTGTGTCCTTCTTGCACACCGTAGACGATCGAGAATCATCGGATGTCTCATCCACGTGCAGCGATGCCCATCGGTGCTCAGCCGTGACTCAGAAATTCTTGCTCCATCATGATCTGCTTGAAACCGCCGGCCGGCTGCCGCAAAAGACCGCAATTGTCTTTGGTGCGACGCGCCACAGTTTTGCCGAACTGCTGCGCGCCGCCGGCGCCGTGGCATCGGCGTTGCAGCGACAGGGCATAGCGCGGGGTGACCGCGTTGCGCTGTTTCTTGACAATGGCTTTGAATTCGTCGCCGGGGCCTATGGCGCGCTCATGCTGGGTGCGGTGTTCATGCCGATCAACCCGCTCACCAAGGACGACAAGCTCGCGTACATGCTGGCCGATTCCAGGGCCAGCGCACTGCTGACCCAGGCCACGCTCACCGACGTCTGGTCAAAGGCGCTGGCCACATCCGAACATGTCCGTGCCACCTTCGTGCACGGCTTGGCGGCAACGGATGTCGGCGCTGCCGGACTGCAGCCCTGGCCGGAGGGCAGCGCAAGCGATTTCGCGCCGCCAACCCTGATCGATCGTGACCTCTGCGCAATCATCTACACCTCAGGCTCGACGGGGTTTCCAAAGGGGGTGATGCTGTCGCACCTGAACATGGTGAGTGCGGCGCGCTCGATCAGCACTTACCTCGGCCTTCGCGAGGACGATGTGGTGCATTGCGCATTGCCGCTGGCCTTCGACTATGGCCTGTATCAGGTGCTGATGGCGGTGCGCATGGGCGCCACCGTGCTGCTCGAGCGAGGCTTCAATTTTCCGGTCAAGTCGCTCGAATTGATGGTGCGTGAGCGCGTCACCGTGTTTCCAGGCGTGCCGACGATGTTCTCGATGTTGATGGCGCTGAAGACCTTGTCGCAGTATCAACTCGCCTCGCTGCGTTTGATGACCAACACTGCGGCTGCGTTGTCCGAGGAGCACATCAGCCGGCTGCGCGCGCTGTTCCCGCAGGCCACTTTGTTTTCGATGTACGGCTTGACCGAATGCAAACGTGTCACTTACCTCCCGCCCGAGCAGCTCGACATTCGCCCGACCAGCGTCGGCCGCGGCATGCCCAACGAAGAGGTTTGGCTGGTCGACGACACCGGTGCGCGCCTGCCGAACGGCGCGACCGGTGAACTCGTCATTCGGGGCAGCAACGTCATGCTGGGCTATTGGGAGAAGCCCGAGGAGACGGCCAAGCGCCTGAAACCCGGCCCCTTGCCCGGCGAGCAGGTGCTGTACTCGGGCGACCTGTTTCGCACCGATGGCGAAGGGTGGCTCTACTTCGTCGCCCGGCGTGACGACATCATCAAGAGCCGCGGTGAAAAAGTCAGTCCGCGCGAGGTGGAAAACGCGATTCACTCGCTGCCGGGCGTGTTCGAGGTGGCGGTGATCGGAGTCGATGATCCCGTGCTCGGGCAGGCGATCAAGGCCTTTGTCACACCTGCAGCCGGTGTGCAGCTGACCGAGAAAGAAGTAATCCGCCACTGCATGACGCGTCTGGAAAGCTTCATGGTGCCCAAGAGCGTCGAGTTCGTCGATGCGCTGCCCAAGACCGACACCGGAAAGATCCGCAAGACGGGTCTGGGCAAGACCACGGTTTGATTCCACTCCCCACGAAAGCCCCCATGCAAACCATCAAGGAAGACACCAAGGCCAAGGTCCGCGCGTTCATTCAGGAGAGCATCCTGATGGGTTCGCGCGCCGCCGCATTCGGCGACGGCGACTCCTTCATCGAGCACCATGTGATCGATTCCACCGGCTTCCTCGAACTGATCACCTTCCTGGAGGAGGCCTACGGCATTGCCGTCGGTGACGAAGAAATGGTTCCGGAGAATCTGGACAGCCTGAACGCGATCGAGGCTTATGTTGCCCGCAAGCTCAGCTGAGGCCTCGGCCGTGAGCAACATCGGTCTCGGCCCGTCGGTGCTTGCGCTCGACGCTGCGGCCGAAGTGCAACGCATCGGCGCGTGGATGGTCGAAACCGTCGCCACCACCCTGCGCAAGCGCGGCATGATCATCGCCATCTCGGGCGGTGTCGACAGTTCAGTGTGCGCGGCGCTTGCGGTACAGGCGGTCGGGGCGGCCAAGGTCTACGGGCTGCTGCTGCCGGAGCGGGATTCGAGTCATTCGAGCGCCGATCGAGGGCGTGAAGTCGCAGAGCACCTCGGCATTGCCTATGAATTGATCGACATCGCGCCGGCACTGGCGGCGCTGGGGTGCTACCGCGACCGCGACGCTGCGATCCGGCGCGTCTTCCCCGCTTACGCCGAAGACTGGAAGTGCAAGATTGCCATCGCCGGTGGCGCCAAGGGGGGAATCAACTACTTCAAGCTGATCGTTCAGTCGCCCGACGGCACGCTTTCCGAAGCGCGCTTGCCGTTGCGCGAGTATCTGCAGATCGTGGCCGCCACCTACCACAAACAGCGCATTCGCAAGACGCTCGAGTACTACCACGCCGATCGAATGAACTACGCCGTGATCGGCACGCCCAACCGGCTCGAGTACGACCAGGGCTTCTTCGTCAAGAATGGCGACGGCGCCGCAGACCTCAAGCCGATTGCCCACCTCTACAAGACCCAGGTGTACGCACTCGCGCGCCACCTGGGCCTGCCCGACGCGGTGTGCAACGCCCAGCCGACCACCGACACCTACAGCCTTGCGCAGGGACAGGACGAGTTCTATTTCGCGCTGCCCTATGCACAGATGGATCTTGCCCTGTGGGCGCTCAATCACGGCGTCAGCGTCGCCGATTGCGCGCGCATGCTGAGTTGCACCGAGGCGCAGGCGCAGTTCATCTACGCCGACATCGAAGCCAAGCGACGCACCACGCACTATCTGCATGCGCGTCCCGTGCTGGTTGAACGGGTGCTCGCCGATGATTCCACCGGGGTCAACCGGTGATGCACAAGGAGCTTGCGCTTGGCGGCACGGACAGCGCCCAGTACACCACTCTGCTGCTTCGACTCGAATCCGAGCTCTCGACGTTGCCGGACAAACCCGAGGAGAGTGCCGGCAGCACCCTGGCCGCCCTGTGGCATCTGGCGGCCGGTTTGCCGTGTTCGGCCGAGGCGGCGCTCGAGTTGCCGCTCACGCCGTTGACCGCGAGCCAGCACAGCCAGCTGGAGCAGCACGTGGCCCGGCGTCTGGCCGGCGTGCCGCTGGCTCACCTCACGCAACGCCAGCGGTTCATGGGCCTGGAGATGCTCGCCGGGCCCCAAGCACTGATACCGCGCCGCGAGACGGAATTGCTCGCCGCAACGGCGATCGACGTGCTGCGCGGAATGTCGCCAAACGGTTCACCCTGCGTGCTCGATGCCTGCACCGGCAGCGGCAACGTCGCCGCGGCGATCGCCGCTCTCGTGCCGGCAGCTCGCGTGCTGGCCTGCGACCTGTCCGCCGAAGCCGTCGAGCTCGCGCAGGCGAATGTGCGCCACCTGGGACTGCACGAACGCGTCGTGCTGCGCGTGGGGGACCTGCTGGCGCCCTTCGATGAGGCCGCAAGGCTGGCCTCGGTGGACGTCCTGAGCTGCAACCCACCCTACATCTCCGCCGCACGGCGCGCCACGATGGCGAGCGAAATCGCGGCTCATGAACCGGCGCTTGCTTTTGATGGTGGCCCGTTGGGTGTGCGCATCCTGCAACGCCTGATCCGGGAGGCGCCGCGCTTCCTCCGGCCGGGGGGCTGGCTGGTGTTCGAAGTCGGCCTGGGTCAGGGCCCGGCCGTTGCGCAGCGCCTGGCAGCGAACGGCGAGTTCGTGGACATCCGTCAGGTGGCGAACGAAGCGGGCGAGACGCGCGTCTTGCGGGCCCAGCGCCGCTGATTCTCGAGGTGCCCGCGCGTTCCCTGCGCAGGCGACAGCGTCCGGGGGCGCTGGTCTGAACCGCGCCGTCGCATCTCTGGTCAGGTGACGACCGGCGTGCCGCGGACGAACTGTTCGTGCAACAGCATCGTCGACAACACGCCAACGAAAGCCATGTTGTCGCCAAAGCCGATCGCCCGCCCCGCGCGGCACTTTTCCATCAGCTTGGCCACCGCAGTGGCGTCGAACAGACCGACGTCGTCGAGGCGGGCTTTGCTCAGCAACTCGGCCACGTAGGGCAATGCTTGGCCCGCGTCGAAGAAGCAGGCGCTGTCGGGAGCGCGGTAGGGTTGTTTCGTGCGCTGGCCGATCGAGGGGGGCAACTCGTCCTGCATCGATTTCTTCAGCAGTGCCTTTTCAAGCAGGCCGCGCAGCTTGAACCGTGCCGGCAGCCGATTCGCGAACTCGATGACGCGGTGGTCGAGGAAGGGCACGCGCGACTCGATCGACGCCGCCATGGCCATGCGGT
>JANNKS010000508.1:0-8468 GCA_031396425.1 Rhizobacter sp.
CGAGCGGCGCATGATTCCGCTCAACATCTACCTGCAGGAGGCCACGCCGGCGCAGATCGAACACGCGGTGGTCGAGTACGGCAACGCCATCAAGGACCTGGTGCGCGCCAACATCTTCCCCGGCGACATGCTGTGGAAGAACTTCGGCGTCACGCGCCACGGCAAGGTGGTGTTCTACGACTACGACGAAATCGAATACCTGACCGACTGCACGTTTCGCAAGGTGCCCACGCCGCGCAACGAAGAAGAAGAAATGTCGGGTGAAGTCTGGTACACGGTGGGTCCGAAAGACGTCTTCCCGGAGACCTTCGGCCCGTTCCTGCTGGGCAACCCCGCGGTGCGCGAGGTGTTCATGAAACACCACGCCGACCTGCTCGACGCCGCGTTCTGGCACGGCCACAAGGAACGCATCCTCGCCGGCTACGTGCACGACGTGTTCCCCTACGAAGCGCACAAGCGCTTCCGGTTGCAGCGGCGCGTGCGCGGCGAAGCGCCGCAGACGCTGGCCGACCCCGAGTTCGAGCCCGCGCAGCTGGGCTCGCGCGCTCAGAGCGAAGCCGACGTGACCGATGATGCCCCGGGCTGGCGATCGGTGCGCGGCGTGCGGTTGGGGTCGCGTTGATGCACGCGGGCAACGCCATGCGCGGAGCGCCGCTTTGAACTGGCATCAAACACTGGAGCTGGCGAGTTTTCTCGTCACCGTGATCGGCCTGCCGTTCGCCATCGGCGTGTTCCTCTACGAACAGCGCCGCGAGCGCGAGAACGAGGAGGAAGAGGGCTACCAGCTGCTGTCCGACGCGTACAACGATTTCCTCAAGGTCGTGCTCGCCCACCCCGACCTGCAACTGCGCTCCACCGCCGCGCTGCCCAACGCAACGGCGCAGCAAATCGAGCGCATGCTGGTGATCTTCGACATGCTGGTATCGCTGTTCGAGCGCGCCTACCTGGTCGCCTTCAAGCCCGTCATGACGGACACCGAGGCGCGGCGCTGGAACTCGTGGGACGACTACATGCGTGAATGGTGCCGGCGCGATGACTTCTTGAATGCCCTGCCGCAGTTGCTGCGCGGTGAAGACCCGGCGTTCCAGGCGCACATTCGAAAAATTGCCCAGGAAGAGCGGCCCGGGAGCATCATTCCGGTGTCCGGCAACTCCGCCTGATCCACCCACCACCCCCAGGAGGACCCCATGGCTGAATCCATCGTCATCGTTTCCGCAGCCCGCACGCCCATCGGAGGCTTGCTCGGCGACTTTGCATCGCTTCCCGCGCACCAGCTCGGTTCGGTCGCCATCAAGGCGGCGGTTCAGCGCGCCGGCATCGACGGCGACGCCATCGACGAAGTGCTGATGGGCAACTGCCTGATGGCCGGTCAGGGCCAGGCGCCGGCGCGCCAGGCGGTGCTCGGCGCGGGCTTGTCGCAGTCTGTCGGCGCGGTCACCCTGTCGAAGATGTGCGGTTCGGGCATGCGCGCGATGATGTTCGCCCACGACATGCTGAAAGCCGATACCGCGAACGTGATGATCGCCGGCGGCATGGAAAGCATGACGAATGCGCCGCACCTGATGTTCGCGCGCAAGGGCGTGCGTTACGGCGCGGCGCAGATGTTCGACCACATGGCCATGGACGGCCTGGAAGACGCCTACGAGCGCCTGCCCAGCGGCGCGGGCAAGGCGATGGGGGTGTTCGCCGAGGACTGCGTCGCCAAGTACCAGTTCACGCGCGAGGCGCAGGACCAGTTTGCGATCCGCTCCACGCAGCGCAGCAAGCTTGCGAATGAGAACGGCAGTTTCGAGTGGGAAATCGCCCCCGTCACGCTGCCCGGCAAAACCGGCGACAGCGTGATCCGCTTCGACGAACAACCCTTCAAAGCCAAGCTCGACAAGATCCCCGGCCTCAAACCCGCGTTCAAGAAAGACGGCACGATCACCGCCGCGAACGCCTCGAGCATTTCCGATGGCGCCGCGGCCCTGATGCTGATGCGCGAGTCGACCGCCGCCAAGCTGGGCTGCAAACCGATTGCGCGCATCGTCGGCCACAGCGTGCACGCGCAGGCGCCGAACTGGTTCACCACCGCGCCGGTGGGTGCGATCGATAAAGTGCTCAAGAAGGCCGGTTGGGCGGCCGCCTCGGTCGACCTGTGGGAGGTGAACGAAGCCTTCGCCGCGGTGACGATGGCGGCGATGACCGAGTTCAAGCTTTCCGCCGAGATCGTCAACGTGCACGGCGGCGCGTGTGCACTCGGCCACCCGATCGGCGCGAGCGGTGCGCGCATCGTCGTCACGCTGCTCGGCGCCTTGCGCAAGTACGGCAAACGCCGTGGTGTCGCGGCGCTGTGCATCGGCGGCGGCGAAGCGACGGCGCTGGCGGTGGAGCTGTTCTGAGCCGGCCATGTTCGGCACCCACGACCTCTGGCTGTTCGCCATCACCGTGCTGGTGCTCAACGCCACGCCTGGGGTGGACCTGATGTTCACGCTGACGCGCACGTTGCAGCACGGCGTGCGCAGCGGTGTCGCCGCGGCGCTGGGCATCAACGCCGGCTGTGTGGTGCACACGCTGGCGGCGGCGTTCGGGCTGGCCGCCGTGCTGGCGGCGTCGGCGACCGCGTTCCATGCGGTCAAGTGGGCCGGCGCGGCCTACCTGGTGTGGCTCGCCTGGGGCATGCTGCGCATGGCCTGGCGTGGCTCGCCTGCGCAGCATGACAAGGCGGCAACCGCCCGCAGCGCAGCCGCTGCGCCGCTGCCCAGCCTCGCCGCGACGTTTCGCCAGGGTCTGCTGACGAACGCGCTCAATCCGAAGGTGGCGCTGTTCTTCCTCGCGCTGCTGCCGCAGTTCATTGCTGCCGATGCACCGGGCAAGACGGGCGCATTCCTTTTCCTCGGTGGCTGGTTCATCGTGCAGAGCACGGTGTTCCTGCTGCTGTTCGTGTTGCTGGTCGCGCCGCTGCGGCGTTGGGATGCCCCGGCTGCCGTGCAGCGCGGGCTGTTCGCCGGTGGCGCCGCGCTGTTCACCGCGCTGGCCGCACGGCTGGCGTTGACGCAGCGCGCCTGAGCCGGAGGCCACGCGATGGAGATGGAAGAAACCCAGGCCTTCTTCGAGCGCTATCGCGACGCCTTCAATGCGCTCGACGCCGACACCGTGGCCGACCTGTGGCACGTGCCGAGCAGCATCACCGACACGCAGCCCGGCGACACCGCGGCGCGTGTGACGCTGTGGAACGACGACGCGGCGAAACGCAGGAACATGCATGCGCTGTGCGACGTCTACGTGCAGGCCGACTACGGCCGCGCCGAATTCCGCTTCGACCACCATCTGGCGCTGGGCCCCAACCATGCCTTCGTGAACGTCTACTGGCGGCTGACCCGCACCGACGGCAGCCTGCTGCAGGAATTCCACACCGCCTACCACCTGTTGCGCACCGACGACGGCCCCAAAGTGCTGATGGCCACCGCCTATGAAGAAGACGTGACGCGCATGAAGCTCGAAGGCCTGGAGCACTGAGAGGCTGGCGCAGGCCCGAACGAGTTTTTCACGCGTGCGGGCTGAGGCCACGCGAGAATGACGATTGACCCACCGGGAGACCCACGCATGCCCTTGAGCGAAGACCATGTAGCCGTGCAGGACGCGGTGCGCGCCTATGTGAAAGACCACATCGCACCGCAGGCTGCGCGCTGGGACAAGGAGCATCACTTTCCCGCCGCCGAGCTGAAAGGCCTCGCCGCGCTGGGCTGCTACGGCGTGGCGGTGCCCAATGAGTGGGACGGCGCGGGGCTGGACTACCTGGCACTGGCGGTGATCCTGGAGGAAATCGCCGCCGGTGACGGTGGAACCTCCACGGTGGTGAGCGTCAACAACTGCCCGGTCTGTTCGATTCTGATGGCCTGGGCCGGCGATGGGCAGAAGCAGCATTGGCTGATGCCGCTCGCGCGCGGCGACCTGCTCGGCGCGTTCTGCCTCACCGAGCCGCACGTGGGTTCGCAGGCCGACGGCCTGACCACCACCGCTGTGCGGCGGGGCGGCGAGTACGTGCTCAACGGCGTCAAGCAGTTCATCACGAGCGGCAAGAACGGCGACGTGGCGATCGTGATGGCCGTCACCGACAAGTCCGCCGGCAAGAAGGGCATCAGCGCCTTCATCGTGCCCACCGACGCGCCGGGCTACACCGTGGCGCGCCTCGAAGACAAGATGGGCCAGCACAGCAGCGACACGGCGCAGATCGTGTTCGACAACTGCACCATCCCGGCCGCCAACCTGCTCGCGGACGAGGGCATGGGCTTGAAGATCGCGCTGTCGGGCCTGGAGGGCGGGCGCATCGGCATCGCCGCGCAAAGCGTGGGCATGGCGCGCGCCGCATTCGACGCCGCCCTGGCCTACGCGAAAGAGCGGGTCGCGTTCGGCAAGCCCATCTTCGAACACCAGGCGGTGCAGTTTCGCCTCGCCGATATGGCCACCCAGATCGAAGCGGCGCGCCAGCTGATTCACCACGCCGCGCAACTGAAGGACGCCGGCCGGCCCTGCCTGAAGGAGGCTGCGATGGCCAAGCTGTTCGCCAGCGAGATGGCCGAGCGCGTGTGCAGCGCCGCGCTGCAGACGTTCGGCGGCTATGGCTACGTGAGCGACTTTCCCGCCGAGCGCATCTGCCGCGACGTGCGGGTCTGCCAGATCTATGAAGGCACCAGCGATGTGCAGAAAATACTCATCGGGCGCGCACTGGCCTGAGGTTCTTGCCTGACGTGCTCGCCTGACACACCGGCCTACCCGTTCGCCCGAACTCCGCAGCCCGAGCCACCCCACCACCGGGAGACCGCATGAAGCTCTACTACCACCCCGTGTCGACCACCAGCCGCCCGATCCTGCTGCTCGCCGCCGACGACGGCATCGCACTCGACCTCGAAGTCGTGGACCTGTTCACCGGCGCGCACCAGCAGCCTGCGTTCGACGCCATCAACCCGAGCCAGCAGGTGCCGGTGCTCGACGACGGCGCGTTTCGCCTGACCGAGAGTTCCGCCATCCTGAAGTACCTGGCCGATCTGAAAGGCTCGCCGGCGTACCCGAAAGACCTGGAACAACGCGCCCGCATCAACGAAATGATGGACTGGTTCAACACCGGCCTGTACCGCGACCTGGGCTACGGCATGGTCTACCCGCAGACGCTGCCCGGCTACATCCGGCCCGACCCCACCGTGCAGGCCGGCACGATCGCCTGGGGGCGAAAGAACACGCGGCGCTGGCTCGGCATCCTCGACCAGCGCATCCTCGGCGCGAACCGCTTCGTCTGCGGCGACCAGGTCAGCCTGGCCGACGACCTGGGCGTGTGCATGTTGACGCTGGGCGAAGTGATCCGGCTCGACTACTCGGAGTGGAAGAACGTGTCGCGCTGGATCGCCACGATGAAGGCACGGCCGAACTGGGCGAAGGTCAACGAAGGCTTTTACGCCTGGTTCGTCGCGCCTTACAAAGACAAACCCTTCGACGGGCTGTGAAGGTTTCCCGCTTCCGCGCGCCGCCATGAAACTGGAAACCGACTCCCATGCTTGAACTGCGACCCAGCTGCGAACACTGCAACAAGGCGCTGCCGCCGGCCGCCACTGACGCGCGCATCTGCAGCTTCGAGTGCACCTTCTGCGCCGGCTGTGTCGAAACGGTGCTGTTCAACGTCTGCCCGAACTGCGGCGGTGGCTTCGTCGCGCGGCCGGTGCGGCCGGCCACCGCTTGGAAAGGCGAGGCCCACCTGGGCAAACGGCCTGCGAGCACGCAAGTCAAGCACCGCCCGGTCGAGGCCGCCGCGCACGCGATCTTTTCGGCGCGCCTGCGCACCATTCCTCCCGAGCAACGATGACCCCACGCACCGACCGCGTCTACCAGGGCAGCTGCCATTGCGGCACCGTGCGCTTCGAAATCGAGACCGACTTCCCCGAGCTGACGATGTGCGACTGTTCGATCTGCAGGCGCAGGAATGCGCTGATGGTGAAGGTGCATGAGAGCCGCTTCAAGCTGCTCGCCGGCGCCGACGCGCTCACCGAGTACCGGTTCCACACACGCACGGCGCGGCATTTCTTCTGCAAGGTCTGCGGCATCTACCCGTTCCATCGCAAGCGAGTCACGCCCGACCACCTGGGAATCAACGTGCACTGTCTGGAAGATTTCGACCCGGCCGGAATTCCAGTGCGACAGGCCGTGGGCGCTGGCATGCCATAGTGGTGTGTCGAATCGCCGCTGGCACTCGTGCTGGAGAACGCCAACGCGACGGCGCACCGCACTGAACGCCGACCCTGGGTTTGTGAATGCTCCGATGACTTCCCTGCGCAAAGCCGTGGTCTACCTGTGGGCGTCGCCCTGGACCGCGCTCGGCCTGGTGTTGGGCGCGCTGGCCTGGCTGGCCGGCGCGACGCTGCGACGCGTTGACGGCACGCTCGAAATCGCCGGGGGCGCGCTCGCGCGATTCGCTTCACGTGCACCGGCGCGTGCTCCATTCGTCGCGATCACGTTCGGCCACGTGATCCTGGGCACCGACCATGCAACGCTGGCCCGCCTGCGCCGCCATGAGCACGCGCACGTGCGCCAGTACGAACGCTGGGGGCCGCTGTTCGTGCCGCTGTACCTCGGCTCCAGCCTGTGGCACGGTTTGCGCAGCGGTGCGCCGCATCGCGACAACGCCTTCGAACGCGCAGCGCGTGCTGCCGAACTGCGCCCGCCCGCCGCCGCGCCACGCCGCGCGCGCAGCGTGCACAGGCGCTGAGCGCCATGCGCACCCTGCACGGCGACGGTCTTGCACTCGTGCCGCAAACGGCGGCCCATGCCGACCCGATGTTCGAGCTGCTTAATGACGCGGCCGTCTACACCCACCTCGACGATTCGCCGCCGGCGAGTGCCGCCGCTTTGCGCGAACGGTTCGAGCGCCTCGAGTCGCGTGTTTCGGCCGACGGCCGCGAACAATGGCTGAACTGGGTGGTGCGGCTTGACAGCGGCGCGATCGCCGGCTTCGTGCAGGCGACCGTCTGCGCCGGCGGCCTGGCCTGGGTGGCCTTTGTGCTCGGGCAGGCGTTCTGGGGCCGGGGCCATGCGCAACGCGCCACCCGCGCCATGCTCGATGAGCTCCGCAGCCAATTCGGGGTGACGCATTGCCTGGCCACCGCCGACCGGGCGAACCGGCGCTCGCTCGCGTTGCTGGCGCGGCTCGGCTTTGCGCTCGCGCCGGTCTCCGCGCGCGGCGAACACGACGTGGCCGAACACGACGTGCTGATGGAGTTGCGATTCGATGGCGCGGCGTGATCGTGCGGCGCGACCGTGCGCGAAGATCGCGCCGGCTGGAAGTGCGGTTGGATGGTGACGCCCGACCGCGCACCTGACCGCGCACCTGATCGTGCGGCCGACCGTGCACCTGGCCGCGCACCTGACCGTGCACCTGTTCCTGCGCCTGTTCGCGCACGTGCAATCAGCGGCATCGACGAAGCCGCCGCGCGAGCCTTGCTGCTGGTGCGCGAAATCGAGTCGGTGCCGTCCGACGCGGCATCGTGGTCGGCAGCCGACCGCGCCTGGGCGAGCCGC
This sequence comes from Rhizobacter sp., assembly GCA_031396425.1. Classification (GTDB taxonomy): domain Bacteria; phylum Pseudomonadota; class Gammaproteobacteria; order Burkholderiales; family Burkholderiaceae_C; genus JAEMQF01. The sequence continues at coordinate 7,546 of JANNKS010000508.1, forward strand.
AGCGCGCTCGACAGCGTCGGGCGCGACGCCGGCGCCTCGCGTTTTCTCGTTGCGCGCGCCGAGTTGGCACTGCAGCGCCTGCTGCCGCGCGAGCCCGTTCTCGCGGTCTGGCTCGCGCCCAAGGGTTGGCGCGCCGGCGCACTGGTCTGGGCGCTGTTGATCGGTGCCGCGGTCGGCCTGGGCATCGACAGTCTGGGCAGCCACCGGCTCATCAACCTGCTCGCCCCGCCGCTGTGGGGGGTGCTGGTCTGGAACCTGGCGGTCTATGGGCTGCTGGCTGTCGCGGCGTTGCCCCGCCTGGGGCCGGCGCGAAGCGATGCCACGCGCGCCGCGCACAAGCTGTCTGCACGGCACGGGCCACTGACCCGCTGGCTGCACGCCGCGCTGACGTCGGCGACCTGGGCGCCGCGCGCTTCAACCCAGGGCGGGCGGGGTGCCGCCGCCGTGTTGCGCGCATTCGCGCCGGCGTGGGCCCGTGTCAGCCTGCCGCAGAACCTCGCAGGCGCCGAGATGCTGCTGCACGGCGCGGCGGGCGCGTTGGCGCTCGGACTGATCGCCGGCCTGTACCTGCGTGGCCTGGTGTTCGACTACCGGGCCGGCTGGCAGAGCACGTTTCTCGACGCCGCGACGGCGCACGCCGTCCTGTCCTTCGTGCTGGCACCCGCCGCCGCGGTGACCGGCATCACACTGCCCGACGCCAGTGCGTTCGAGGCGCTGCGCAGCGCTGCGCCGCTCGCACCCGGCGGTGCAACCAGCGGCGCAATCAGCGGCGCAATCGGCAGCGCAACGGCCGCCCCCTGGATCCACCTGCTTGCCGCCAGCCTGGGCCTGTTCATCGTGCTGCCACGCTTCGTGCTGTGTCTGGCGAGCGCGGCGCGGGCGCGCTGGCTCGCCGCGCACGTGCACGTGCCGCTGCACGAACC
>JANNKS010000517.1:0-6685 GCA_031396425.1 Rhizobacter sp.
CCGCTGATCGAATCGGCGCTCAACACCCGCAGGCTGGCTGCGGTGTTGCGTCCCAGCCCGTAACTGGCACCGACGCTGTAGCCCTTGGCGTCGGTGCCGCCAAGGCGGAAGTCGCTGTCGGTGAAGGCGTCGAGCACGGCGTCGCGCTCGACCCGTTTGTAGCCGACGAAGGTCTGCCAGTCGCCGGTCTTGGCGACCTCGCTGTGGCCCAGCGCCAGCCGCACCATGAAACCGCGCGTCTTGGCTTCGACGTTGCTGCCGACTCGGGCAGAGACCTCCGCGCGGTCGAAGCCGAGGTTGTCGACCAGGTCGCCGGTGAACGTGATGAACTTGTCGCCGAGCACCGGCAGCGTCAGGCTCCCGGTGGCGTTGAGCAGGTGGTACTGCGCGGCCAGCCCGAGCAGCGGCCGGTTCGGGTCGGACGAGATGTTGTAGTAGGTGTTGCCCTTCTGCGCAAACGCGGGGGCGGTGAAATCATTCAGCGTCGATCCGGCCGGGCTGGTCTGGCCGGTGATGCGGCCGTAGTAGTAGTACGCCACGCCGAGCTTGGCCTGTGCGTCGCCGGGCAGGCGCACCGTGTCAAGGCCGAGCTGCAGGCCGACCATGCCCTAGTCGGCCTTGGAGATCTCAAGCTCCTGCACCGGCAGCGCCGCGAGCGTGAACACACCGCGCGTGTCGGCGCCGAAAGACGGGGTCCACTGCAGCGCCACGCCGTCGAAGCTGAGGTCGTTGGCCCACAGCAGCTCGGTGCCGAACCAGGGGTTGCCGAAACGTCCAGCGACGGCGCTGAACTGCTCACCGCCGCGAAAGCGGATGTAGGCGCGGTCGAGAACCGGCGTGAAGCGGTTGTTGTAGGTGCCAAGCGTCTGGTTCGACGACACCGGTTCCGTGCTGCTGCCGGTGGTCAGGCGCACGCCGCCGGCCCAGTTTTCGTCGGCACTGGTGGTGAGGCCGACGCGCGCGCGCACCCGCAGACGCTGCCGGTCCTGGGTGGTGTTGAGAAGGCTCAGCGCGCGGCTGCGGTTCGTCTCGAGCACGCTGATGGCGGGCGCGTTGTCGGGCTGGAAGTTGTCGAATTGGTAGCGGGTGCGCAAGTCGCCGTCCCACTTCAGGCTGCGCACCCAGGCGGGCACCGCACCCGGCCCGGCCCAGCCTTCGCGGATCGCGTCTTCGCGCAGTTCCTTGCGCAACTCGTCCTTGATTTCCTTGCGCAGGAATTCGGGGATCAGCGGCACGCGCACCGTCCCGGGGGCCACGGCAGCAGGCGTGGCTGGCGCGGCAGCGGCGGCAGGCGCCTGCGCCACACGTTGCGAATCCGGGGCATCGGCGGCGAATGCATGCATCGCAGAACCCGCGGTGGCAACGGCGAAAAACAGCGGCGTGAGGGGGTGCGTCATGGAAGCTTTGGGCATGGAGGCCAGATGTCGAATGCGGAAGGTCGAGTGCAGAGGTCGAGTGCAGAGGTCGAGTGCGATAGGTCGAGTGCGATAGGTCGAATGAGTCGAATGAAACTCAGGAACGGTTGCTCAGGCGCAGCTGGATCGGCCGCATCGAACTCGGGGGCACGTCGCGCAGCGGCGCCATGTCCAGCAGCGTGACCTGGATCTGCTCGTCGACCTGCACGTTGCCCGAGCCCGAGACGACTTCGGCCTTCTGCACCCGGCCGTCGTCACCGACCCAGATCTTCACGACAACGCGAAACTCGTCGCGCAGCACCTTGCGGTTGCGCGACAAGGCTTCGAAAAACTGGCGCTGCAGCAGACCCGAGTAGTACGCGCCGCCCAGACCCCCGCTGCCCCCGCCGCCGCCCAGCGTGGTGATCTCGCGCCCGCCCTTGTTGGCCGCCAGGCCGAAGCCGTCCGAGCCGGCACCGGCCTCGGCATCCAAACCGAGCGGCTTGTCGGCGGGCGGCGGTTTGTCGTCGGCTGGCTTGGGTTCGTCGGGCTTGGGTTCGAGCTTGGGCTCGGGAATCTTCACCTCTTCCTTGATCTTCGGCGGCTCGGGCGGTTTTTCCGGCGGCTTGGGCGGCGGCGGTGGCGGCGGTTGCCTGAGGATGGCGACGTTCTGCACGCTGCGTTTCTGCACCACCGGCTTGGCGAGGAAACTCTGCACGATCACCACCGCAGCGGCAAGCACGCCCACCACCAGCGCGGTGAGCAGCGTGCCGCGCACCCAGCGCCGCTCTTCGCGATCCTCGGGCTGGTCTTTCAAAACGCTGCGCACGACATCGCCCCGGCGTCACTTGACGAGGCGCTGCGTCACCAGGCCGAGCTGGGTGATGTCCAGGCGACCCATCAGGTCGAGCACGTCGACCACCTTTTCGTACTGCACCTTGGCGTCGCCCTTGATGACGACCGGAAAGCTCGGGTTCACCGCCTTGTGCTGGCGCAGCCGGTCTTCGAGTTCGACCATCGTCACCGGGTAGGTGTCGAGGAACATCTGCCCGTCTTCGCGGATCGTGACCGCCTTCGTCTGCGGCTTGGCCAGGCTGGGCGCGGCGCTTGCCTTGGGCAGGTTCACCTTGATGCCCTGCACCGAGGCGGTGGTCATGATGATGAAGATGACGAGCAGCACGTACGCCAGGTCGAGCATGGGCGTGACGTTGATGTCGTCGTAGGGTTTCTGTTCGATCTGGGCTTGCACGGCCGTCCCCGGTTCGGATCAGTTCGAGTGGTTCTCGGCGATCTTGGTGACAAACTCGTCGACGAAGACCTGCATGTCCGAGCCGAGCTCCTTGGTGCGGCTGGCAAGGTAGTTGTAGCCGAACAGCGCGGGAATCGCGACGCCCAGGCCCGCCACCGTGGCCACCAGTGCGGCAGCTATGCCCGGGGCGATGGCGTTCACGTTCACGTCACCCGCCGCCGCGATCGCGGCGAACGTGATCATCACGCCCACCACCGTGCCCAGCAGGCCGAGGAAGGGCCCGCCGGCGATCGCGATCGTCAGCAGCACCATCTGCGAATTCAGGCGCTGCGATTCGCGCACCATGGTCGCGTCCAGCGTGGCGCGGATCGCGGCGATCGACTGCGCCGACAGCAGCGGCGGCCGGCCCGCCTTCGCGTAGGCGTCGAAGCGGTGGTGCAGCTCGTCCGCACCCGCCTTGTAGATGCGGTACAGCGACGATTTGCGGAACTCGCGCGGGGTCCTGTCTTCGTCTTCATCGACGGGTCTGGAGCCGCGGCCGCCCGGGCGAATGCCGTCCACCAGACGCTGAAACTGCTTCTTGAAACGTTTGTTGGCCTTGTCGGTGGCCGAGATGAACAGCGTCTTGCCCACCATCACGACCACGCTCACGACCAGCATCACGCCCAGGATGGCGATCACGACCCAGCCGTCGATCGTGACGGCGCTGAGCAGGATCTTCATGTACGAATCGCCGCCCGCCTCGGCGCCGCCCTCGGCCGGCTCGTAGCTCACCAGCCGCTGGTCCTGGCCCTGGCTGAGCGCCGCCAGGCGCAGCCAGTCGGGCGAGCGAGCGGTGGTGGAGAGCTGCAATTCGTCGACCTCACCCGTGAAACCGGCGCCAACGATCGTCTCGCCGGCAATCGTCGGGGTCGCGCCGGCGACACGCGCGACCTCCCGGCCGGCGACGTAAAGTGCCACACCGTCCTTCACGACCAGCGCGATGTGCTGCCACACGCCTGGGACCACCGCTCCCGAAGGCGGCGTGACGGCGCCGCCGGCCTGGGCAATCAACTTGCCGTCGGCGAGCGCCAGCGAAATCTGGCCGTTCACATCCTTGCGTGACAACAGCAGCGCGTTCTGCGGCACCTCAGCAGGCTTGATCCACATCGACACCGTGAAACCATTGGTCGACGCGCCGAGCGACGGCGTGGCGGGCAACACGATCTCGGCCTTGCCGTCGAACCGGGCCGCACCGCCGATCATGCCGGCGGCACTTGCGATGGCGCTGGAGCGCAGCGCGTGGTTCGCGTTCGCGGTCGAGTCCTGCGGCGTCGCTTCCTTTTCGCCGAAGTGGTACACCAGCCCCTGCGCGGCGTCGTAGCTGCCCTTCGCATCGTCACCCGCCACGGCCTTGGGGTTGCCGTAGTAGACCCACAGAAAGTCAGTCTTGGAACCCGGCACGACGGCAGGCAGCTGCACCCAGATCAGCGCCAGTTCGTTCAGGCCGTCGAACTTCTCGATGTGGTATTTCAGCGGCGTCTTGTCGTCTGCGGCGATGAAGCGCAGGTCGCTGCCGTCGGGTTTGGCGTCGAGAAACTGGAAGTTGCCGGTGTGCAGGCGAATCAGCACCGGCGCCGAACTGACCGCAGATTGCAGCGCCAACCCATCGGCGCTGGTATTCAGCGCGATCTTGGCGCGTTTGGTCCATTCCGCGTTCCAGGCCGCGTGCGACAAGGTGGTGCAGAACAAGCCGAGGCAGGCAAGGCCGAGAAGCAAAAAGCGTTTCATAACCCGGCCGTGTGGCGAGCGAAGATGCACAAGCGCCGCAGTGTCGTGAGGCAATGTGTCAGAGCCATGAATCACGGGGTTTGGCTCAGGGTTGCTACCAATCGCCGCTCACCGTCAACCCACCGCCGCGACTCCGATGCCGTCACCCCGGCGAACGCCGGGACCCACTGCCACGATCACCCTATCCTTGCGCCAGCGCAGGCCGCGCCGTCCCACCCGCACCCACATGCGGCTCGATCGTCGCAATCAACCGCCGCGCCGCCGAATCGATGTGGAAATGGCGGGTGTAGCAGCGCACCGCGTTGTCGCGCATCAGGCGGCGTTGCAGGGGCGGCACGGCCAGCCAGCGTTGCAACAAGGCCACGCTGCCGTCGACGCTGTCGTCATCGGCAAAGCCCGCCCCTTCGGCGACGATTTCGCGCCAGATGTTGACGCGCCGCGATATCAACACCGGCAGCCCGACCGCGAGCGCCTCGGCCACCGCGATGCCGAAGTTCTCCTGGTGCGACGGCAGTGCAAACACCTCGGCGGCTTTCAGCGCGCCCCATTTGAGTTCGCCCTGCAGCATGCCCGTCCAGGTGATGCGCTGCGCGATGCCCAGCCGCGCGGCGAGCACCTGCAGCGCATCACGCCAGCCGGCCTGGTCGGGCCCGGCCATCACGAGGTGCAGCGCCGGGTCGTGGGCGGCCACCTGCGCGAACGCTTCGATCAGCAGATCGCAGCCCTTCTTCGGGTGCAGCCGTGCGAGGAACAGCACATTGCGTTTACCCAGCGTGTCCGGAAACGCGCTGTGAAAGGCATGGGCCTGCGCACTTTGCGCCGCCGCGTCGAGCGCCAGGCCGTAGCCCACCACCGAGGGGTTGACGCGGTACAGCCAGAACGACTGCGCCGCCAGGCGCTGCTCTTCACGCGCGGTGAAGAGCACCGCCTTCGCGTCACGCGCCACGCGGTAGTCGGCCCACGGCCAGTAGAGCCACTTCTTGAGGTGCTTGAGCGGATACTCGCGCTTGAACCACGGGTCGAGCATGCCGTGGACGTAGAGGAAATACGGCACCCCACCACCGCGCAGCGCGCGCCACACCGCCAGGCTGTGGTACTGCCACAGGCCGTGCACCACCACCGCGTCATACGCGGCCGCGTGCTGTTGCAGCCAAGGCACCAGCCGCGCGCTGTAGCCGTAGTTCGAAGCCACCGGCCCGAGCGCATGCAGCGGTGCCGGGAAGCCGTAGGCCCAGGCGTCACCGGGCGCGTCGAGCGTGAGCACCTCTTCGGTATGGCCCAGCGCCGCCGTCGCCGCGACCGACTGGCGCAAACCCTCCGCTGGCCCGCCGTGCACCGGGTTGACCGAGCGGATCACGTTCAGGATGCGCATCGCACGCTTCACTTCGCGAAGCAGTCCTTGTCCTGCTCCTTGCAGTTCTTCTCGCCGAAGCCGAGCACTTCGACGGTGAGGATGCTGGGCTTGGCCACCACCGCCGAAGCTGCCGCCTTGGCGGCATTGGTGGCGGCATTGCTGGCGTCTTCTGCAGCTTTGGAGCCGGACGCCGTGTTGCCACCGCTGGTGGCCACGCTGGAGGCGAGGCTTCCACTCACGGCCACCGGAACGCCAGCCGAAGAACCCGATGCACTGATGTTGCTCGCGTTCAACACTGTCTGCGCCGCGATCACGATGTTGCCGCTGGATCGGATGCCGGCTTCGCCGGCGTCGATTACTCCAGAAGGCGCGAACAAGTAGACGTCGCCGGATCTTGGCGCCCTCAACGGGCCAAGGCCATCAGGGTCCGAGGTCAATGTTTGAATGCCACTGCCGGCTGCTGCTGCCGAAATCACCACTTCCACGCCAATCTGGTTTCCTTCAGCGTCGAGAATGGCACGCCGCACCGGTGGTGGTGTTGACTGCGATGTCTTCGCGCCGCGACCTGCGTCGATGCTGCCATTCGCAGAGAAGATCAAGATGTCACCCGACTGGGCGGTGATGACTTTTCCTTGGTTAATGTTGAAGTCTCCCGACAGCACGCTTCGAATCGCACCACCAGCGTTGCTGGTCACGCCGATCGGGATCTGCGCGGGCGTCGTCAAGCCGACGACGATATTGCCAGCTGGAGCCCAAAGATCGATCGGACTGCCACCAACAGACTGAATCGATGTCTGATAGGTCAGGATATCGCCAGCCGATACAGAACTCGGCGAGACCGCCTTTGCCACCACTTGATCGAGCGCATCTGAATGCACGATCGGTTTGATCCCCGTAGGGAGCGCGCCCTTGCTGCGC
>JANNKS010000580.1:0-2748 GCA_031396425.1 Rhizobacter sp.
AAATGTTCAAGGCGCCGATCAAGGTGCTGCATCCCCTGCTGACTGCCACCCAGGAAGGCAACTACAAGGGCACCGAAGGTTTCGGCGCGATTCCATTCGACGGCGTGGTCCTGGCCCACTCGAATGAAAGCGAATGGAAGACATTCCGCAACAACAAGAACAACGAAGCCTTCCTGGACCGCATCTACATCGTCAAGGTGCCCTACTGCTTGCGGGTCAGCGAGGAAATCAAGATCTACGAAAAACTGCTGCGTGGCTCCTCGCTGTCCAAAGCGGTTTGCGCCCCAGGTACATTGAAGATGATGTCCCAGTTTGCCGTGCTGACCCGGCTGAAAGAACCCGAGAACTCGAGCCTGTTCTCCAAGATGCTCGTCTACGACGGCGAAAACCTCAAGGACACCGATCCACGCGCGAAGAGCTTCCAGGAGTACCGCGACTACGCCGGCGTCGATGAAGGAATGAGCGGGGTTTCTACCCGGTTCGCGTTCAAGATTCTCTCCAAGGTCTTCAACTTCGACAGCACAGAGATCGCAGCCAACCCGGTCCATTTGATGTACGTGCTCGAGCAGCAGATCGAGCGCGAGCAATTCGCACCCGAGACGGAGCAAAAGTACCTGGCATTCATCAAGGAACACCTGTCGGTGCGCTACGCCGAGTTCATCGGCAAGGAGATCCAGACAGCGTACCTGGAGAGCTACAGTGAATATGGTCAGAACATCTTCGACCGCTACGTCACCTATGCCGATTACTGGATACAAGACCACGAATACCGAGACACCGACACCGGCGAGGTGTTCGATCGTGCTTCACTGAATGCCGAGCTCGAAAAGATCGAGAAACCAGCGGGCATCTCCAACCCGAAAGACTTCCGCAACGAAATTGTCAACTTCGTCCTGCGCGCCCGTGCCAGCAACGCTGGCCAGAACCCTGCCTGGACAAGTTACGAGAAGCTGCGCACCGTGATCGAGAAGAAGATGTTCTCGAACACGGAAGAACTGCTGCCCGTCGTGAGCTTCAACGCCAAGGCGAGCGCCGACGAAGTCAAGAAGCATGAAGATTTAGTGACGCGCATGGTGGCCAAGGGCTACACGTCGAAGCAGGTTCGTCTGCTGTGCGAGTGGTATTTGCGGGTGCGCAAGAGCTCCTGACCCGTTTCATCCGCCGAGGGCCGCGCCTTGCAGCAAATCATTGATCGACGCCTCGCCGGCAAGAACAAAACGATCGGCAATCGAGAACGCTTCCTGCGTCGCCACAAGGAACAGATCCGCGAGGCGGTCAAACGCGCCGTGGACGGCCGCGGCATCCGCGACATGGCGCAAGGCGAAGACATCCACATCCCCAAACGTGATATCAGCGAGCCGGTCTTTGGTCATGACCAGGGCGGCCGACGCGAAACCGTGCACCCGGGTAACCAGGACTATGTGCGCGGCGACCGCATCGAACGCCCCAAAGGCGGCGGCTCTGGCGGGGGCGGCAAAGCCAGCGACAGTGGTGAGGGCGATGACGATTTCGTCTTCCACCTCAGCAAGGAAGAGTTCATGCAGGTCTTCTTCGATGACCTCGCTTTGCCCAACTTGGCCCGCACCACACTCGCCGACACGCCCGAATACAAGACCCACCGTGCTGGTTACAGCAGCGACGGCACACCGAACAACCTGCACGTGGTGCGCTCGATGCGCGGCGCCATCGGCCGCCGGATTGCGATCGGCTCAGAGGCTCGCCGCGAATTGCACCAACTGGAAGAAGACCTCGCACTCCTCAAGCGCTACCCGGAACCGAACCCGCATCTGCGCGAGATGCTGCGCATCGAACGCGACATCGAAGCCCTGCGGGCGCGTCTGGCGCGAATCCCCTACCTCGACCCCATTGATCTGCGATACCGCAGCCGGGTTCGAGTGCCCGTACCAACGTCAAAAGCCGTCATGTTCTGCCTGATGGACGTGTCGGGTTCGATGGACGAAGCGCGCAAAGAACTGTCCAAACGCTTCTTCATCCTGCTGTATCTCTTTCTCACCCGGCACTACGAAAAAATCGAGATCGTTTTCATTCGCCATCACACACAGGCTCAAGAAGTCGACGAACAGAATTTCTTCCACGCCACCGAAACCGGCGGCACCGTCGTTTCAAGCGCCCTGGTTCTGATGGAGGAAATCGCGCGCGCACGCTACCCGACATCGGAATGGAACATCTACGGCGCTCAAGCCAGCGACGGCGACAACTGGCACCATGACAGCGGGCGTTGCCGCCAGTTGCTCGCCGAGCGCATCCTTCCCCTGTGCCGTTACTTTGCGTACGTTCAGGTGGCCGAGGAAGAGCAGAACCTGTGGGATGAGTACGCGCAGCTGGCGGGGCAGACCAAGGTTTTCGCGATGCGCAAAGTCACTGAGGCGTCGCAGATTTACCCGGTGTTCCGTGACCTGTTCAAGAAGGAAGGCACACCAGCATGAGCAGCAAGACGGGGAATACCGTGGCACCCGCGCCCACCGAGCTGAGTTCCAAGACCCCAGGCGCGACCACACCAAAGTCAGTGCGCGCAGCCGACATCATTGCCCCTGCTCGAGCGGCCCAACCCCTGCCTGCGCCCAGCGATTGGACTTTCGAGCTTGTCGAGCAATACCACCAGGTGATCCGCGCCACGGCGCAGCGCTTCGGGCTGGACACCTACCCCAATCAACTCGAAATCATCACTGCCGAGCAGATGATGGACGCGTACGCTTCAGTGGGCATGCCGGTGAACTATCGGCACTG
>JANNKS010000452.1:0-2569 GCA_031396425.1 Rhizobacter sp.
GCGCGGCCATCGCCCCCGAGCGCATCTTCCAGTCGATCGGGTTGACACCGGCCGCGACCACGCGCACCAGCAGGTCCCCAGCGCCGCAGGCGGGCACCGCAGCCCAGGCGACATCTGCGTGCGGGCCGCCGACGCGGGCATAGGGGTGACGCAGTGCATGCTCCGGCAGCGTGCCCGCCCACGGCTCGAGTCGCAGAGTTTGCGCTGGCCCTTCAAGCTGGGCGAGATAGGTGACTGCGCCGCCATGCGCTTGGGGCCGGTCGGCATCGAGAAGGCGAAGAACGACGACCCGCTGGCCGTCGCGCCGGCAAACGGCGCGCCCCACCGGCTCCAGGTCCATCCACCATGGCGTCTCGGCGGCGAGGGGCGCCAGCGCGCCGAGCACGGTTCCGCATGAATCGACGAGCACCAGTGTGACGATCCTCGGCGGCGGCATTTCCATGTGCGAATGTTAGTGGGCCGTCGCAAGATTCAAAGCTTCGTCTGCGATTTCAACGACCCCGCGTGCCTGAGCAAGCGTCGAGTGGGCTCTTCGGCTTGCGCTCGGGTGTCGGCAGGCGCAACATAGCCAGCCTGCGCGCCCCTTGGCCGACGATGTTTGCGGCTCGCCCCTTGGGCGCCGCAACGTCGTTCTGTGTTGCTCATGTGGGGAACAACTTGGAATCGAGCCTGATCAACCATCCGTATCGGGGTTTCGAACATTCCGGATGGGAGCGCGCGGCCAGCTCGTATGCAGCTTCGTTCGAGGCGGCGACTGCGCTGTTTGCGCTTCCGTTGCTCGAAGAGGTCGGTCTGCGACGGGGGATGACGCTTCTCGATATCGCCTGCGGCACCGGATTCGTCGCCGCCCAGGCAGCGCAGCAGGGTGCGATTGCCTGTGGCATCGATTTCTCGAAGAACATGGTTGCAGCGGCGAGCCTGCGCCACCCGGCGCTGAAATTCCTGGAGGCTGACGCCGAGGCACTGCCGTTCCCGCAGGGCAGCTTCGACGCGGTCGTCATCAACTTCGGCGTGCACCATTTCCCCTTCCCGCTTGCTGCTCTGAAGGAAGCCAAGCGGGTGCTGCGCAGCGCAGGCCGCCTCGCGTTTAGCGTCTGGGCGTCACCCCACGAGCATGCACTGCACAAGATCACACTCGCCGCGCTGGCGCAGGCGGGCGTCGTGGGAGCGGAACTTCCGACGCCTCCCGGTGGCCCGGTAAATGAAATCGACACCTGCCTCGGCCTGCTGCGCGAGGCTGGCTTTGCCGCCACGCCGGCGCGCGCGAACAAGGTGGTCGCTGCGCTGCAGTTGGCCAACGAACAACACTTGGTCGACATGCTTGTCGATGGAACGGTGCGCCTGTCGAGCCTGATCCGCTCGCAGAACGCTGAGACGGCAGCGGCGATCGCTGCTTCGATTCGCAAGCTTGCCCAGGGGTATCGCCAGAACGGACGGCTTGTCATTCCGCTGACGGCAATTCTCGCCAGTGCCACCCAGGGGGATCCGGCATGAACCATTCACACCGCATCGACGTCGCCCGTTTTTACGACACGCATCCGATCAATGAAGAGGAAATCCTCGCCAAGCTCGCGGCGCGCGGCTTTGACCTGGACGCGCTGACGCAGGACGATCTGAAGGACTTCGACCAGGACCATTACGGCGGAACCGGTGCCGTCGACGCGTTGGCCGGCGCTGCCGGGTTGCATGCCGGGCATCACGTGCTCGACGTGTGCAGCGGCATGGGCGGCCCGGCACGCTGGCTCGCGCATCGATACGGCTGCCGCGTCACCGGCATCGACCTCACCAGCAGCCGGGTTGAAAGCGCGATTCGCCTGACGCAGCGAGTCGGGCTGCAGTACCGCGTCGATTTCAGGCAGGGCGATGCCACGGCGATGCCGTTCGGCAATGGCGTGTTCGATGCGGCGCTGAGCCAGGAAGCGTGGTGCCACATCCCGGACAAACGCACGTTGCTCGGCGAGTGTGCGCGAGTGGTCAAGGCAGGTGGCATGATTGCCTTCACCGATATCGTGACGCTCAGCCGAATGGATGCGCAAGACGAGCGCCGCCTGGGCGACGGGATGTTCATCACCGCGCCGCCGTCGATTGACGACTATCAGCACCTGCTCAGTGACTGTTCGTGCGAGGTCGAGCAAAGTGTCGACCTGTCGGCGGCATGGGTCGCGATCCTCGTCGACCGGCTCGCCATGTACCGCTCACTGCGCGACACGACTGTGGCCAAGTTCGGCGTGGCGCGTTACCTCGAATACGACGCCGCGTACAGCCATTTCGTCGGCCTGTTCAGCGCCGGAAAGCTCGGCGGGGTTCGGATGGCGGCGCGCAAGGCATAGGACGCGCCGAAGCCTCGAGAGCCGCAGGATCGAAACACCCACGCTGATGAGCGGAACGTGAACGCCATGACGTCTGTGTTCGCCGAAGAGGTGATCGAATGATCACGCGGCGCAGCTTCGGGTTGGCGTGGTCAGCGTGCGCAGCCGCGCTCGTGCCTGCGCTGGCACAGCGACGTGCGCTGGCGCAGCAGCCGGCCAAGATCAAGCGCATCGGCTGGCTGGGCAACGTGCCGCCGGTG
>JANNKS010000597.1:0-5953 GCA_031396425.1 Rhizobacter sp.
GCTGAACCGCACTTCACCAACCGAACCCTCTATGCAAATGTTTGCCCAAATGTGTTTTCAGCGCCTCTTCTTTGGTGACTTTCTTCTGGCAAGACAGAAGAAAGTTACCCGGCCGCCGGGCCGGAATCCCGGCGCGGTGACGCCCGCCGAGGGCACGGTTCAATAGTCGATTCAGCGCAACTTGAACACGTTGCGCAGCGGCACATCAGTAAGTGATCTCGAACCGAAACCCCTTGGTCACCAGCACCGCCGCCCGCAGCTTGATCTGCTCCAGCACCACATCGGGTGCCACGGCATCCTTCTCGCGCACGATCTGACCGTTGATGATCAGAAAGCGGTCCGCCGGATTCTTCGAGAACACCGAACCGTTCACGACCAGCGCCGGCACGCCGCGGCGAACTTCTTCGGGCAGTTCGTTCTGCGCATAGATGCGCACCGGTGCGGCGGGCGCGGCGCCGGGCGCCGAGGCGGCGGCGCGGCCGGGCTCGGCGCGCGCGATTCCATCGGCGGGTGAGGTGCTGCGACGCGCGCTGCCGGCGCCCGGCGCAGCAGGCTGCGTCACGGCGCCTGCGGCAAGCCCATCTGCTGCCGCGCCGACCGGTGGTTTTGCATTCGCGGCGGGCCGTGCCGGCGCCGCTGCACGCGGCGGTGCAGCGGGAGGCAAGGCGCGCGTCGCAGACCCCGTGGGTGCAGTGACGGGCGGTACGGCCGGCGCCGGCAAGCCTTCGGCACGCAAGGGTTGCGATTGCGGCTGGGGCGGCAATGGCGGCGCCGGCCCAAACGCGGGCACGGGTGCCGCGGGCGCTGGCGAAACCGGAGCGGGGCCCGGGGCCGCCAGACGCGAAGCGGCAGGTTCCTGCCGGTTCAGCGCCCAAACCAGCGCGCCGGCCAGCAGCGCGATCACTGCCGCCGCCGCACCGCCCCAGACCCAGGGCGACAGGCGCCGCGGCGCAGGCTCTTCGTCGGTCAGCAACGGCACCGCCTGGGCGTGGATGTCCGGAATGGCGCCGCGTTCGCGTTCCGAATCGGCCCTGCGCAAGGCATCGAGGATGTAGGACATGACGCTAGCCTTCCGTGTCGAGCCGCGGCTCGTCGATGCCAATCGCGCGGTTCAGTTGCATCAGCGTCGTCGGGCCGACCAGGCCATCGGGCTTGAGGCCTTGAGCGAGCTGGAACGCGATCACGCGTGACTTCAATGCGGCGCTGACGGCCGCGCCGCCCGGGGCCGGCGCAGCGCCGGTCAGACTGCCAAGCTGGGTCGTGAGCCATTCGGCGAGCGCCCGGGGCGGCGTTTCAACGGCGCGCGGCGCATAACCCGGTGGCGCCCGCCACAGCGTGGCGAACTCGCCGCGCCACATGCCCGCCAGTGTCACCAGCGAGACCGTCTGCACCGTACCACCCATGCGCAAGGTCGCAGTGCGCCCGGACAGGCCGGTGAGCAGCGCAAAGATCGGCCGGTTGTCGTCGTCATACAAGGTCACGATGCCGGGCCGGCCCAGCTGGCGGATCAGCGCGAGCGTGCTGCTGCTGCGGTAGCAATGGACCTGCAGTTTCAGCACTTCGCGACAAGGGTCCGTGCCCTCGATCTCGAGCTTCCAGGCGGGGGCGAGCTCGCGCCATGCGTCGCGTTCTCTGAGGTGCGGCGTCTTGAAGCGCGCCTTGAGTTCGGCGGCGGCAAGGAATTCGAGCCCTGACGCCGCACGCGCCGGCGTCGGGGCGGCTGCCGCGGCAGCAGCCGCACTGGCGGCTCGCACCGGGCCGACCGCGACCCCCGATGCGGTGCCTGCTGTCGGCCCAGCGGCCGCCGCACTGGCCGCCCTGGACTGCGCCGCCACGGGCCCCGGCACCAGCCGGGTCAGGCCGCCGTCGAGTGCGAACAGCCCCACGCCCAGCGCGGCCACAGCCGCCAGCGCCGCCAGGCCCCAGCCCAGCACACGCCGGTTGCGCAGCGGGCCGGCGGCACCGGCCCTGTCGAAAACCTCTTCGGCGGCACGGTCGATCGTGGCGCGGTCGACGCGCTGCCGCCCGCTCGCGTAGGCGCCGAGCAGGGCCCGGTCGCACAGCATGTTGATGCGCCGCGGAATGCCGCGCGACAGTTCATGAATGCGCACCCGTGCTTCGCGGTCGAACGGGCCGGCGCCGCTCAGCCCACCGATCGACAGGCGGTGCCGGATGTAGCGGCGCGTTTCAACCTCGGACAAGGCTTCGAGGTGGAAGCGCGCAATGACGCGCTGCGCCAGCTGTTCCAACTCGGGCCGTGCGAGCATGGTGCGCAGCTCGGGCTGGCCGATCAGGATGATCTGCAGCAGCTTGCGCTCATTCGTCTCCAGGTGGGTGAGCAGGCGAAGCTGCTCGAGCACGTCGATCGACAGGCTTTGCGCCTCGTCGATGATGAGGACGTTGTTCTGCCCGATCGCATGCGTGCGCAGCAGGAATTGATTGAGCGGGTCGAGATAGTCCTTGACCGTGCTGGTGCCGGGTTCGCGCTGCGGCAACTCGATGTGAAACTCGTCGCAGACCGACTTCAGCAGCTCCGTGACGGTCAGCTTGGGGTTGAAGATGTAGGCGACGTTGCAGTTCTTCGGGATCTGCTCCAGGAAGCAGCGGCACACTGTGGTCTTGCCCGCGCCGATTTCGCCGGTGAGCAACACGAACCCACCCCCGCCGCCCAGGCCATACAACAGATGGGCGAGCGCCTCCCGGTGGCGCTCGCTCATGAAAAGGTAGCGCGGGTCGGGCGCGATCGAGAAAGGCTCGCGCTTCAGGCCGAAGAATTTGGCGTACATGGTGCAAAGGGAACGACACCGGCCGCGACGGGCCGCCGGCCTGGCGTGCCCCGTGATGGTAAGCGCCCTTGCGCAAGGCACCTGGCCAGGCGTTGATCAGGGCGGCGCCGGCATTCGACCGAACGGGCGCCGTGGCCTGGATCAGCCAGGCAACAGAGCAAGAGACCGCGTGGACGCGATGCCGTTCTTGGGCGCTGATCGCAGGGGTTGATCCTGGTCGCTGCCCCGCCGGGTCAAAGCCCCAACCACTTCCCCAGCGCCAGCATCGCCGCTTCGTCGTAGGGCGCGAAACCCTGGTACTTGGTCGCCTCGAGTTTCTTCTTGCCGTCTTCGGTGCTGTCGAGCGCGAGCAGGTAGTCGCGCAGCTTTTCAAGCAACTCGGGCGGCAGCGTCGGGCTGGCGATGATGTGTTTGATCGGCACCGGCTTGGACTTGGCGAGCACTTTGCCGCCCTTGGCCTGCCAGGCCTTGATCACCGCGCCCGCGGCGGTGGCACCCGACGGCGTGAGGTTGTTTTCGACGAAGAACGGTACCGCGTCCTGGTAACGCGTGTAGACGTAGGTCACCTGGTTCGGATCGCCCAAGGCGTCGCGCAAGGTCGCGCGCACCATCCACGAAGTGATCGAATCTTCGTCGGGGGCGCCGAGCTTGCGGCCCTTCAGGTCGGCCAGCGACGTGAACGGCGAGTTCGCGTTCACCAGGAAATTCGCCGTGTACTCCTGGAAGCCCTTCGTGACGGCCACGAGCTTGTAGCCCGACTCCTTGATCGCCTGGATCGACAGGTGCGCCGGGTGCACCATCGCGATGTCGTAGGCCTTGTCGGCCAAGCCCTTGCGCAGCACCGGGTAGGCGGCGATCGGCTCGATCTGCACCGGCTGCTTCAGCAGCTTGCTCAGGTCGGCGGCAATCGCCGCGTACTTGGCACGAATCTCGTCATTCGGCACCCGATAGGTCACGCCCTCGTTGATCGCGAACACCAGCACCGCGTGTGCCAGCGAGCAGCATGCCGCCAGCAGGGTCGCCACGCCGGTTCGAATGAAGTTCAGTGTCATGTCACCTGATCCGTTGGAGCAACGCGCTGCTCGCGTTGCATCGGGGTCTGCCAAACAGGGCCGCGCGCTTCGAATTGTCAGCGCGGCAAGGCCATCGGCCCGCGCACAGTATGCCCGCAAGAGCCAGCTGGCGTGGCGTTTCGCACGCCAATGACCCGCGCGGGGTCATATCTGCCGGCTGCGGCGCGCCCTCAGGCCCCCGACTTGGGTGTTGCCCTCTTGACCCCCGCCTTCTTGGCCGCCGCCTTGCCGGCCACCTTCTTGCTGGCGACCGCCATGGTTGCGGCTGTCTCGGCTGAGTCGGCCTGGCCTGTCTGCGCCGGGGGTACCGACTTTCCTGCAGCCGTCTTTGCTGCCGTCGCCTTTGCTGTCACTGCCTTGCCGGCGGCGGTCTTGGCGGGCCGCGGCTCGAATTCGAACATCACCTTGCCTTCCTTCTTGTCGAAGCTGAGGTAGGCCTTGAACTTGCGACGCGTCTTGTTGGAGACGAAATTCTCCAGCAGTTCGGTCTTGCCCTGGGTGAGCAGACGTGTCATCTGCTCGCGCGCCACTGGCTGCTGCAGGATGATCTTGCCGCTCTTGAAGTCGCAGGTGACGTGCGCGCCCACCGCACGCTCGCACACATAGTTCGAGCCATGCTCGTAGACGTGGCCCTGGCATTTCGGGCAGGCGCCGAGGCTGGTCTGTGCCGAAAAGTCGATCGCCTCGCCCGATTCACCGTCGCGCTTGGCGTCTTCACCGAAGTCGAATTCGAGTTTCCAGTTGTCGATCTCGGCGTCGAAAGCGAGCTTGAGTTCGGCCGTGAACGGCCAGCCCGCTTTCGAGCGAAAGCCTTCGAGCGGGCCGATCTTCTTGTTCGCGATGAAGCTCTCGACCTCGTCGAGCTCGAAGGCACGGCTGCCTGGAATCTTGCTGATCGAAAATCCGCAACCTTCATCGGCGCCACCCGCTGGCCCGGCAATGCCGCTCGCCTTGCCCGTGCCGGCGCAGGCAAAGCGCCGATAGTTTTCTTTCACGACGCCGCCGCACTTCGGGCATGGCGTGGCCAGTGTGGCGTAGTCGCCAGGGATGGTATCGCGGTCGTATTCCTTCGCCTTGCGTACGATGCGTTCGGCCATCTTGGCAATCTCGGCCATGAAGGTCTCGCGCTTGAGCAGGCCCTTTTCCATCTGCGACAGCTGATGCTCCCAGTTGCCGGTGAGTTCGGGCTTGGTCAGGTCTTCGATGTCCAGGCCGCGCAGCAACGTCATCAACTGGAACGCCTTGGCGCCGGGCACCAGCTCGCGGCCTTCGCGGTGGATGTACTTTTCGTAGATCAGGCCTTCGATGATGGCCGCGCGGGTCGCGGGTGTGCCCAGGCCCTTTTCCTGCATCGCCTCGCGCATCTCGTCGTCGTCGATCAGCTTGCCTGCGCCTTCCATCGCCGACAGCAGCGTGGCCTCGGTGTAGCGCGCCGGCGGTTTGGTCTTCAGCGCGTTCACGGCCACGTCCTCGGTGCGCACCATTTCGCCCGGCGCCACCGGCACCAG
Organism: Rhizobacter sp.; assembly: GCA_031396425.1. Taxonomy (GTDB): domain Bacteria; phylum Pseudomonadota; class Gammaproteobacteria; order Burkholderiales; family Burkholderiaceae_C; genus JAEMQF01. Next base: position 5,368 of record JANNKS010000597.1, read on the forward strand.
GTTGGCGTCGTCTTCCTGAACTTCGCGGCCGTACACCGCCAGCCAGCCGGGCTTGACCATCACCTTGCCATTGGTCTGGAACTGGTGCTCCTGGCCGGCCGCCTTCACCATCGAGATGCGCGTCGTCACCATGAATTCCGCGGCCGGGAAGAACACCGCGAGGAAACGCTTGACCACCATGTCGTAGAGCTTGGCTTCGATCTCACTCAGGCTCTTGGGCGCCTGCAGCGTCGGGATGATCGCGAAGTGGTCGGAGATCTTGGTGTTGTCGAAGATGCGCTTGTTCGGCTTGACATAGCCCTCCTTCAGCGCCGTCTTGGCATGCGGCGCCACCGCGCGCAGCGGGCCCGGCAGGGTTTCGGTGGCGATCATCTGCATCGTCTGCTTGACCACCGACACATAGTCTTCCGGCAGCGCCTTGCTGTCGGTACGCGGGTAGGTCAGCACCTTGTGTTTTTCATACAGGGCCTGCGCGATCGACAGCGTCGTCTTGGCCGAAAACCCGAGCCGGGAGTTCGCATCGCGCTGCAAGGTCGTCAGGTCGTACAGCCCCGGCGGGCTTTGCGTGCTCGGCTTGGCCTCTTCG
>JANNKS010000615.1:0-14507 GCA_031396425.1 Rhizobacter sp.
ACCAATCCATTCTTCCCCAACCTTGCTGCGGCCAACGCGAGGCTAGCTGAAGCACTCACCATGAATCGCAAAGGCATCATCCTCGCCGGCGGCTCCGGCACACGGCTGCACCCCGCCACACTGGCAATGAGCAAACAGCTCCTGCCGGTGTACGACAAGCCGATGGTCTACTACCCCTTGAGCACGCTGATGCTTGCCGGCATTCGCGACATTCTGCTGATCAGCACTCCGCAAGACATACCACGCTTCGAAGCGCTGCTGGGCGACGGCGCGAAGTGGGGCATCAACATCAGCTACTGCGTGCAGCCCAGCCCGGATGGGCTGGCGCAGGCATTCATCCTCGGCAAGTCGTTTGTCGGTGGAAAGCCGAGTGCGTTGGTGTTGGGCGACAACATCTTCTACGGCCACGACTTTCAGGGCCTGCTGCAAGGCGCCGCTGCGCGCACGAGCGGCGCATCGGTGTTCGCGTACCACGTCCAGGACCCCGAGCGTTACGGCGTGGTCGCATTCGACGCGCAACGGCGCGCATTGAACATCGAGGAAAAACCCAAAGCGCCGAAGAGCAACTACGCGGTGACAGGCCTGTACTTCTACGATACGCAGGTGTGTGACATCTCCGCGGAGATCAAACCCTCGGCGCGCGGCGAGCTCGAAATCACCGAGGTGAACGCGCGCTACCTCGCCCAGGGCCAGCTCGACGTGGAAATCATGGGGCGCGGCTACGCCTGGCTGGACACCGGCACGCACGACAGCCTGCTCGAAGCCAGCCAGTTCATTGCCACGCTCGAGAAACGCCAAGGCCTGAAGGTGGCATGCCCTGAAGAAGTGGCGTGGCGGTCCGGGTGGATCGATTCGGAGCAACTTTCTGCGTTGTCGCAACCGATGCTGAAGAACGGATATGGTCAGTACCTGGCCAAGCTGGTTCGGGAGCGGGTGTACTGATGAAGGTCACGCCCACCGCGATTCCCGGCGTACTGATTCTCGAGCCGAAGGTATTCGGCGACGAGCGTGGGTTCTTCATGGAGAGCTTCAACCAAAGGGCATTCAATGAAGCCGTCGGCCACGAAGTGACCTTCGTGCAAGATAACCATTCCCGTTCGAGCAAGGGGGTTCTGCGCGGTCTGCACTATCAAGTGCCGCCGCATGCACAAGGCAAGCTGGTGCGGGTCACCCAGGGGGCGGTATTCGATGTGGCCGCGGACATCCGCGAGGGCAGCCCGACCTACGGTAAATGGGTGGGCATCGAGCTGAGCGCTGAGAACCATCGTCAAGTCTGGCTGCCCCCCGGCATGGCGCATGGGTTCCTGGTCACCAGCGCGAGTGCAGACTTCCAATACAAGACGACCGACTACTATGCCCAACAGGCGGAGGCATGCATTCTCTGGTCTGACCCGGCGCTGGCGATTGTCTGGCCGGATGTCGGGACTGCCCCTGTGCTGGCGACCAAGGACGCTGCTGCGCTGCCACTGCAGGCTACGGCAAGGACTCTAAAGTCCCCAGCAGGTCCCAAGGAGCCATTGGGATTGTGAGCCGCTCGAAGCGGCTGGGTGGATCGTTAGCGACGCCCCCATTTCGGAGGCCCCCCATCGCGGGCTACCTGTATCCGTAGGGCAAGCTGGTCCAATCGTTCGTAATGACGATCCATTCGGACCCGGCACGGCTGCCGCACGACTGCGCCAAGACACGCAATGTTTCGCCGGTCGACGGTCAGTGGCCAACGCAATGCCACTAGAATCATCCGTTCAATGTTTGAACACGCTAACCGCCCGGACCCCGCTGCACTCGCGCATGGTGACCTCGAAGGCGCTGGCCTGCAGGTGCTGAGGCTCCTAGAGCAGCGGCCGGACATGTCTCAACGCGAACTCTCCAACGCCTTAGGCTTGAGCCTGGGAAAGACGCACTATGTTCTACACGCCCTGGTTGACAAGGGCCTGCTGAAAGTCCGCAACTTCCGGCGTAGCGGAAACAAACTGGCATACGCCTATGTGCTCACTCCCACTGGCCTGCGCGAGAAGCTCCGTCTGACAAAGTCCTTCCTGATTCGCAAAGAAGCGGAGTTCGAAGCGCTTCGGCGCTCGATTGCTGCGCTGAGAAGTGAACTGAAAGAAGGCTCGAATTGAACCGCTGCGGACTCGAGTTGCGATACCTGCAATCGTGCGGAGCTCCCACCGTCTGCGGGCGCCAGCAGTTCGCCAACCCAACCGAAAGGAATTGAACCTCCTATGCAAATTCACCGCCCGGCGATTGCCGACCGCAAGGTCAGGTTCGCCGTCATCGGCTGTGGCCGAATAGCCCAGAATCACTTCGAAGCCATCAAACAACATTCGAGCCGAGCGGAACTCAGTGCCATCTGCGACATCGACCCAGCGGCACTCACTCGCGCTCAAGAGAAAACCGGTACGCGGGGTTTTGCGTCGCTCACAGAATTGCTCGCCAGCGTCAAGGCAGATTGCATTGTGCTGACCACACCAAGCGGCCTGCACTCACGCCAGGCTGCGGAGGCCGCTCGCGCGGGCTTCGACGTAATGACCGAAAAACCTATGGCTACTCGCTGGAGCGACGGCCAGACTATGGTTCGGGCCTGTGACGAAGCTGGTGTGCGGCTGTTCGTCGTCAAGCAAAACCGGCGCAACCGCACCCTGCAACTGCTCAAGCAGGCTGTCGACCAGGCCCGTTTCGGCCGCATCTACATGGTCAATGTCAATGTGTTCTGGACACGTCCGCAGTCGTACTACGACAGCGCTGCGTGGCGCGGCACATGGGAGTTCGACGGCGGAGCGTTCATGAACCAGGCAAGCCACTATGTCGACCTGCTCGATTGGATCGCTGGCCCTGTCGAAAGCGTGATGGCTTACACAGGTACGCTTGCGCGCAACATCGAAGTCGAGGACACCGGCGTTGCGGCGCTGAAGTGGCGCAACGGCGCCATGGGCAGCATCAACGTCACCATGCTGACCTATCCGAAGAACCTGGAAGGTTCGATCACCATACTCGGCGAACGCGGTTCAGCGCGCATCGGCGGCGTGGCCGTGAACGAAATCAAACATTGGGAGTTTGACGCTGCCCATCCAATGGACGCTGAGATCCACGACGCCAGCTACCAGACCACCTCGGTCTACGGGTTTGGCCACCCCCTGTACTACGACAACGTCATCAATACGATGCGAGGCGATGCGCAACCCGAGACCGACGGCCGCGAAGGCCTGAAGTCCCTGGAGTTGCTGATAGCGCTGTACATGTCGGCACGCGACGGCAAGCGCATCAACCTGCCGCTCGCCTACTAGGCAGAGCCGCAGCCATGGCGACCACCATTCACCCCTCGGCCATCGTTGACGCTGGCGCTGTCCTCGGCGCCGATTGCCGCGTCTGGCATTTCGTGCATATCAGTGCCGGTGCGCGCATCGGCACGTGCTGCTCGTTCGGGCAAAACGTGTTCGTCGCCAACGACGTGCGCATCGGCAACAACGTAAAGATTCAGAACAACGTGTCAGTCTACGACGCCGTGACGCTCGAAGACGATGTCTTCTGCGGGCCAAGCATGGTGTTCACAAACGTCTACAACCCGCGCTCGGCGGTCACCCGCAAAGACGAATACCGCCGCACGCTGATCCGGCGCGGCGCCACGCTAGGTGCGAACTGCACGATCGTGTGTGGCACCACGATCGGCCGCTACGCCTTCATCGGCGCTGGCGCGGTGGTGAACCGCGACGTGCCCGACTTCGCGCTGATGCTTGGCGTGCCGGCTCGCCAAGCCGGCTGGATGAGCCGCCACGGCGAGCGACTGAATCTCCCGCTCGCCGGCGACGGCGAAGCGCGTTGCCCGCACACGACCGATCGCTACACACTTAGCTCCGGCAGCCTCTCGCTGGCTTGCGCCTAAGCGCTCTTGTGTCCCCTTTGCGCAGGAGCCCCTTCGATGAACGCCCCCGATAGCCTCAAGCCGCTCGATTTCATCGACCTCAAATCGCAATACGCGGTGCTGCGTGAGTCGATCAATGCGCGCATTCAGCGTGTGCTCGACCATGGCCAGTACATCATGGGCCCCGAAGTTAAGGAGCTCGAAGACCGACTCGCTGCCTACACCGGCGCAAAGCATTGCATCACGGTGGCAAGTGGCACTGAGGCGCTGCTGATCTCGCTGATGGCACTCGGCCTGAAGGCTGGCGATGAGGTCGTAACCACGCCATTCACCTTCGCGGCCACCGCCGAAATGATCGTGCTCGCCGGCGGGATGCCGGTATTCGTCGACATCGAGCCTGACACTTGCAACATCGACGCCTCGAAGATCGAAGCGGCGATCACGCCGCGCACCCGTGCCATCATGCCGGTGAGCCTGTATGGACAGGTTTCCGACATGGACGAAATCAACGCGATTGCCGAGCGCCACGGCAACATCCCGGTGATCGAAGATGCCGCGCAGAGCTTCGGCGCCAAGTACAAGACCCGCAAAAGCTGCAATCTGAGTACCTTCGGATGCACCAGTTTCTTCCCGAGCAAACCGCTAGGGTGCTACGGGGACGGCGGCGCAATCTTCACGAACGACGATGCGCTGGCGCAGGCTTGCCGCGAGATTCGCGTGCATGGCCAGAGCAAGCGCTACGTTCACACCCGCGTGGGCGTCGGCGGCCGCATGGACACGCTGCAGTGTGCGGTGGTGCTAGGCAAGTTCGAGCGCTTCGAGTGGGAACTCGCGCAACGCGCCGCGATTGCAGCGCGCTACGCCGATGCCCTATCGCACCTGGCAGGGCTGCGTCTTCTGAAGGTTGCAGCCGACCGCGACTGCGCCTGGGCGCAGTACACCGTATTCGTCCGGCACCGCACCGGTGTCCAGGCGGCGCTGACGCGGCTGGGCATTCCTACGGCCATACACTACCCGAGGCCGCTGCATCATCAGCCCGTCTATGCGAGCTATGGCACGCCAAATGGCTGCCCCGCCAGCGTGGTCGCGAGCGAGTCCGTCCTCAGCCTGCCCATGAGCGCCGACCTTTCCGCAGCCGACCAGCAGCGCGTGGTCGACGCCGTCCGCGACACAGTGCGCCAGTTTCAATACCAAGCCTGACTGATTTACTCCATGAAGCACGCCCGCGCCGCCGACTCGCCTTTGCAGAACGTATGAAGCTCGGCGGAAAAAGAATTCTCGTCACCGGCGCGGACGGATTCATCGGTTCGCACCTGACTGAACACCTCGTCAAGGCCGGCGCTGACGTGCGCGCTTTCGTCTACTACAACAGCTTCAATTCCTGGGGCTGGCTCGACGAGGTGGACGAGCGCATCAAGCAGTCGCTCGATGTCTTCGCTGGAGACATCCGGGACCCTCACGGTGTTCGTGCGGCCATGCAGGGATGCGACGTGGTGCTGCACCTGGCAGCCCTGATTGCCATTCCCTACTCGTACCACTCACCCGACACTTACATCGACACCAACGTCAAGGGCACGCTCAACGTTGTACAGGCGGCGCGCGACCTGGGGCTGGAGCGCGTTGTGCACACCTCCACCAGCGAGGTCTACGGCACGGCGCGTTTCGTGCCGATCACCGAGGAACACCCGCTTCAGGGACAATCGCCCTACTCGGCCAGCAAGATCGGTGCGGACCAGATTGCGACCAGCTTCTACCTCTCCTTCCAGACCCCGGTGTCGGTGATACGCCCGTTCAATACCTATGGACCTCGTCAGTCGGCACGTGCGGTGATCCCGACCATCATCACGCAGATCGCCTCGGGGGCTCGGCAAGTCAAGCTGGGTGCCGTGCGCCCGACACGCGACTTCAATTTCGTGCGCGACACCGTGCGTGGCTTCGTCGCTGTTGCCGAATGTGACGCCGCACTCGGCCGGGTGGTCAACGTCGGCAGCAACTACGAGACCTCGGTCGGCGACACCGCCGAGCTGATCGCCCGGCTGATGGACCGTGAGGTCGAGTTCATCAGCGACGAGCAGCGCCTGCGCCCGGCCGGCAGCGAGGTCGAGCGCCTCTGGGCCGACAACTCATTGGCCCGCGAACTCGCGGGCTGGACCCCGGAATACGCCGGCCTTGAAGGCCTCCAGCGGGGCCTGGCCGAAACGATCGAGTGGTTCAGCCGCAGCGAGAACCTGCGGCGCTACAAGGCCGGCCTGTACAACATCTGAGCCTTGCAACGATGACGCTCTCGAGCTCCCTGGCGACACTCGCCGCCGCCGATTCGCTGCCCGATCGGGTGCTCGCCGCGATGCGGCAGGTGCTCGGAACACCGACGCAGACACTTGCGCTGCACGAGCCCGAGTTCGCCGGGCGCGAATGGGAGTACGTGAAGGACTGCATCGACACCGGCTGGGTGTCGTCGGTCGGCTCCTACGTCGACCGCTTCGAGCGAGACCTGGCCGCCTACACCGGCGTCCCTCACGCCGTCGCAACTTCCAATGGCACGTCCGCGCTGCACGTGTGCCTGTTGCTCGCCGGCGTCCGCCCGGGCGACGAGGTGCTGCTGCCGGCGCTGACCTTCATCGCCACCGCCAACGCGGTGTCCTACGCCGGCGCGGTGCCGCACTTCGTCGACTCGGAGACGGTCTCGCTCGGCGTCGACGCGGCGAAGCTCGAGACCCACCTGGCCGAAAGCGCCGAGCTGGTCGACGGCGTCTGCGTCAACCGGCGCACCTGCGCGCCGATCCGTGCGCTGGTCGTGATGCACGTGTTCGGCCACCCGGCCGACCTCGACGCGATCGATGCGGTCGCGCGGCGCTGGAACCTGGTGATCATCGAAGACGCAGCCGAATCGCTCGGCTCGACCTACCGCGGCCGCCACACCGGCCACGTCGGCCGTCTCGCGGCGCTCAGCTTCAACGGCAACAAAGTCGTCACCACCGGCGGCGGCGGCGCGGTGCTGACCAGCGACGCAGCGCTCGGCAAGCAGGCCAAGCACCTGACGACCACTGCACGTGTACCGCACCGCTGGAACTTCATCCACGACGAGGTTGGCTACAACTACCGGCTGCCGAACCTGAACGCGGCGCTCGGCTGCGCCCAGCTCGAGCGCCTGCCCGACATGGTCGCGCGCAAGCGAACGCTCGCGGCGCGCTACGACGCAGCCTTCTCCGGCGTGCCCGGGCTGCGTTTCCTGCGCGAGCCCGCGGGCACAGCGAGCAACTACTGGCTGAATGCGATCGTGCTCGACCGCGCCGACCTGACCGCGCGCGACGCGCTGCTGACAACGCTGAACGATGCCGGCTACATGTCTCGCCCGGTCTGGACGCTGATGCACCGGCTGCCGATGTACGCCGCCTGCCCGCGCGCCGATCTGGCGCTCGCCGAGAAGATGGAGGCCTGCGTCATCAACGTGCCGAGCAGCGCCAAGCTGGCAGGGGTCTGAGCCGGTGTCGCGTCGCCGAATCTGCGTCGTCACCGGCAGCCGCGCCGAATACGGCCTGCTGTACTGGCTCCTGCACGAGTTGAGGGCATCGCCGGATGTCGAGTTGCAGTTGGTAGTAACGGGCTCGCACCTATCGTCGGCCTACGGCATGACGGTAGATGCGATCGAGTCGGACGCCTTTCGAATCCACGGGCGAGTGCCGATACCCTTGGATGACGACAGCCCGCAAGGCGTCACCAAGTCCATGGCGATGGCGGCGGTCGGCTTGGCAGACTGTTTCGCAGCGCTCTTGCCAGACCTGCTGGTTCTACTCGGCGACCGCTACGAGATGCTCGCTGCCGCCCAGGCTGCGATGGTCGCACGCATCCCGATCGCACACTTGCATGGTGGCGAAGCCACTGAGGGCTTGATCGACGAGGCGATCCGACACGCCATCACAAAGATGTCGCATCTTCACTTTGTTGCAGCCGAACCCTTCCGGCGCCGAGTGATTCAACTGGGCGAGGCGCCGGAACGGGTATGGGTCGTTGGCGCTACGGGCTTGGACAACATCGCCCGGCTCGAGGCAATGGATCGTCAGGCGCTTGAAGTCGATCTGGGCACCAAGCTTTCGCCGCCAATGTATCTCGTGACCTATCACCCCATCACGCTGCGCGACGAAGACTCCGGGCTGGTCATGCGAACGCTACTCGAGGCCTTGGACGACGACAAGCCCACCATCGTATTGACGGGCACGAACGCCGACACCGGGGGTCGCTCCATGCACCGCGAGGCCGAGCGCTTCGCCAGCGCGCGTCCGGGCCGTGTGCTGTTGGCAGAAACCTTGGGGGCACAGCGCTACCTCAGCCTCATGCGCCTGGCTGATTTGGTTGTAGGCAACTCCTCCAGCGGCTTGCTCGAGGCGCCGGCCATGGGAACACCATCGATCGACATCGGCGACCGCCAGAAAGGTCGACTGCGTGCGCCCTCGGTCATACATTGCGCAGCCGAGCCGGAGGCCATTGGTCGTGCCGTGCGGCACGCGCTTTCCCCTGAACACCGCGCGCTGTGCGCGCGCCGTGAGACCCCGTATGGAACACCGGGTGCGGCGAAGCGGATCGCGCAGGTGCTTCGTGTTCACCCGTTGACCGACTTGCTCCTGAAGCGCTTCTACGACCTTCCCGAGATGCATCAATGAGCCTGAGGATCGTTTTCATCGGATGCGTGGAATCGAGCCGGGCTGCGCTGGAGGCCTTGCTTGCGCTGCCGTCCGACACAGCGACGATCGTCGGCGTCATCACCCGACGTGCGTCGAGCTTCAACGCAGACTTTGTCGACTTGTTCCCACTGGTACAGGACCGCGACATTCCGTTGTTGTACGCAGAGGATGCGGCGGACGATGATGCCCAAGCCGACTGGATCGAAAGCCAGCGTGCCGACGTCGTTTTCTGCATCGGCTGGTCAAGACTTCTTGGACCGCGGGTGCTCGCCGCTGCACCGCGCGGGATCGTCGGCTTTCACCCCGCCGCGTTGCCCGCGAATCGCGGTCGTCACCCAATCATCTGGGCACTCGCATTGGGGCTCGATGAGACCGCCTCGAGCTTCTTCCTCATGAGCCGAGAGCCCGATAGCGGACCGTTGCTTGACCAGCGGCGCATCTCGATTGCGCGCACCGACAACGCGGGATCGCTTTACGCCAAGATTCTGAATACCGTGCGGGTCCAGGTTGCTGATGTCGCGCTCGGCCTCGCCAACGGCACGCTCCAGCCCCGAGATCAAGATCACCGTCTCGCGAACTGCTGGCGGCGTCGCAGTGAGTCCGACGGTCAGATTGACTGGCGCATGGGGGCGCAGACGATCCACAACCTCGTTCGCGCGCTGGCCAGGCCGTACCCTGGCGCCCACTTCGTGGGCCGTCACGGGCCGGCAAAGGTCTGGCGCAGCGAGGTCAGCGACGAGGGCCGCCCGAACTTGGAAGCTGGCAAGGTGCTGGCGGTGGATGGCCGGTGCGTCCTGGTCAAGTGCGGCAGCCACTCAATCCGCCTGCTCGAGCACGAGATGTCGACCCTGCCACAAGTTGGAGATTACCTTTGACGAAGATATTGGTTGTGGCGCCCCACCCCGACGACGAGACGCTCGGCTGCGGAGGCACTCTCCTGCGTGCCATGGCCGAAGGAAGCGAAGTGCACTGGGCGATTGCCTCGACGATGGCCGGAGTACGCGGCTACGAGGCAGTGCGCGTGGCTGCGCGCGAAAGCGAAATCGAGCGGGTTGCTGCAGCCTACGTTTTTGCAGGAGTGCATCGAGCATCGTTCCAGGCAACTCGTTTGGACACGGTTCCCGTTGCTGAAAGAGTCGATTGGCTGGGCCGAATCGTGGCCCACGTGCAGCCGGACGCGCTCTACCTCCCGTTCCCGCACGACGCACACAGCGATCACGCCGCAGTCTTCGAAGCGGCGGCAGCCTGCAGCAAGCGGTTCCGCTACCCGACAGTGCGGCATGTCTACTGCTACGAAACACCCTCCGAAACTGAGTTCGGTCTGCACCCCGGCATCAGTCCGTTCCAGCCGACCCGTTATGTCGATATCTCGGCGTACCTGGATCGGAAGCTTGCAATGATGGCCCTCTTCGCCGGCGAGATGGGGACCCCTCCTTTTCCGCGCAGCGTCGAATCGATTCGTGCGCTGGCTTGTGTCCGCGGTGCCGTCGCGGGGACGGTCGCGGCCGAGGCTTTCATGGTGCTGAGGAGCATCGAATGAGTCGTTCCGTATTCATCGTTGCGGAAGCCGGCGTCAACCACAACGGCTCACTGGATTTGGCACGGCGCCTGGTCGACGTCGCCGCCGACGCCGGCGCCGATGCGGTCAAGTTCCAGACCTTCAAGGCCGACCAGTTGGTCACCGCCGGCGCTGCCAAGGCCGAGTACCAGGTTTCGAACACCGGCGAAGCCGGCTCGCAGCTGGCGATGCTGCGCGCCCTCGAGCTCGCGCCGGCCGACCACGAGGCGCTGCTCGCGCACTGCCGCAGCCGCGGCATCCGCTTCATGTCGACCGCCTTCGACGCCGGCAGCCTCGCCTTCCTCGCCACGCTCGACATGCCGGCGATCAAGATTCCCTCGGGCGACATCACTTGCGGCCCGCTGCTGCTGCAGGCGGCGCGACTGCGCCGGCCGCTGATCGTCTCGACCGGCATGTCGACGCTGGCCGACATCGAGCAGGCACTCGGCGTCATCGCCTTCGGGCTGACGCAGACCCGCACGCCGAACGGCCGCGCCGACTTCGACGCCGCGTGGTGCAGCGCCGCCGGGCGCGCCGCGTTGCGCGAGCACGTCACGCTGCTGCACTGCGTGTCGCAGTACCCGGCGCCGCCGGCGGCGGTGAACCTGCGCGCGATGGACACCATGGCCGCCGCCTTCGGCCTGCCGGTCGGTTATTCCGACCACACGCTGGGCATCGAGGTCGCGATCGCCGCCGTGGCGCGCGGCGCGACGGTGATCGAAAAGCACTTCACGCTCGACCGCACTCTGCCCGGTCCGGACCATCCGGCGTCGCTGGAACCCGTCGAGCTGAAGCAGCTGGTCACCGCGATCCGCCGCGTCGAGCAGGCCCTCGGCTCGCCGCTGAAAGCGCCGGCGCCCGAAGAGGTTGGCAACCGGCCGATCGTCCGGCGCAGCCTCGTCACCGCGCGGCCGATGCACCGCGGCGAGACCATCTCAGCCGACGCACTCGCCTTCAAGCGCCCCGGCCACGGTATCTCGCCGATGGCCTTCTGGGACCTGCTCGGCCGGCCCGCGCAGCGCGACTACGACACCGACGAGCTGATCGAGCCATGAAGCCGTCGATCATCGTCATCGGCGCCGGCGGGCACGCGGTGGTCGTCGCCGACGCGCTGCTCGCCGCCGGGGAGTCGGTGCTCGGCTTCACCGACGCCGACCCGCGCCACCACGGTCGGCGCCTGTGCGATCTGCCGGTGCTCGGCGACGACGCGACAGTGCTGGCCGCCCATCCGCAGCACACGACCCACCTGGTTAATGGCATCGGCGGCGTGGACGGCACCGAGCTGCGCCAGCGCGTGCAGGAACGCCTGCAGACACTCGGCTGGCGGTTCGTCGGTGTCCGTCATCCCTCCGCAATCGTTTCGTCGTTCGCCCGCGTCGAAGACGGCGTGCAGCTGCTCGCCGGGAGCGTCGTGCAGGCCGGCGCCGAAATCGGCGCCGGTTGCATCGTCAATACCGCCGCAGTGGTCGAACACCACTGCCGGCTCGGTGAGCATGTGCACGTCGCGCCGCGCGCCTTGCTGTGCGGTGACGTCGAGATCGGCGCGCGCAGCCACATTGGCGCCGGCGCAGTCGTTCGGCAATGCCTGCGCCTGGGCAACGACACGATCGTCGGGGCCGGAGCCGTGGTGATCAGGAACCATTCCGGCGGCGGCACCTTGATCGGCGTCCCCGCGATGTTGATGGATCGGCAATCATGAAGCATTGGCAGGATGCGCTGATCGGGCCGGACACCACGCTGCGCGACGCGCTGGCGGCGATCGACCGAGCCTCCTGTGGAATCGCCCTGGTGGTGGACTCCGAACGGCGACTCCTCGGGACGCTTTCCGACGGCGACGCGAGGCGCGCCCTGCTGGCCGGAGTCGGCATGAGCGACCGAGCGACCAGGGCCATGCACGCGTCACCGGCAAGTGTTCGGCAAGGCGCGAGCCGCCATTCGATTCTCGGCACGATGCGCCGCCTCGGCTTGCACCAGATGCCGCTGATCGACGCGCAAGGTGTCGTCGTCGGACTTGAAACGATCGACGACTACCTGGCAACTCCAGACCGCGACCAATGGGTCGTGATCATGGCCGGCGGGCTCGGCCGGCGCCTCGAGGAGTTGACGCGCGACACGCCCAAGCCGATGCTCAAGGTCGGTTCGCGGCCCTTGCTCGAGACCATCGTTCGCAACTACGCCGACCAGGGCTTCCGGCGCTTCTACTTCGCGGTCAACTACAAGGCCGAGCAGATCGAGTCCCACTTCAGCGACGGCACCCAACTGGGCGTGCAGATCCATTACTTGCGCGAGCGCGAACGGCTGGGCACCGCCGGAGCGCTGAGCCTGCTGCCCGAGTTGCCGACGCAACCGATTCTCGTGACCAACGGCGACCTGCTGACCAAGGAAGACTACGCCCACATGGTCGACCGCCACGTCGAGACCGGTGCCGATGCGACGATGGCGGTGCGCGACTACGAGATGCAGGTGCCCTTCGGCGTGGTCCGCGAACGCGACGGCCGCATCGAGGCCATCGAGGAGAAGCCGGTGCAGCGTTTCGTCGTCAGCGCCGGCATGTACGTGCTATCGCCGTCGGTGCTCGAGCTGGTGCCGGCGGGCCGCTACCTCGACATGCCCACGCTGTTCGAGTCAGTCGTCGCGCGCGGCCTGCGCAGCCGCTGCCACCACGTCGACGGCTATTGGCTGGACATCGGCCGGTTGCCCGACTACGAGCGTGCAAATCTTGACTTTCCCGAGGTGTTCCGGTGATCAACGGCAAGCGAGTTCTCGCCCTGGTGCCGGCCAGAAGTGGCTCCAAGGGAGTGCCTCACAAGAATGTCCGCCCTTTGCATGGCAAGCCGTTGCTGGCTTGGCCGATTGCCGCAGCGAGGGCGTCCAGGCATGTCGACCGGGTCGTGATCTCGACCGACAGCGCGGAGTACGCGGAGCTGGCACGGCAGGCCGGTGCCGACGTGCCGTTCTTGCGCCCGGCTGCCCTGGCCAGCGACACCGCGCCCAGCATCGACTTCATCTTGCATGCGCTCGACCACCTCGATGCGTCGGGAGAACGCTACGACTATCTGATGCTTCTGGAACCGACGTCGCCTCTCACTGACGGCGGCGACGTCGACGCTGCACTCTCGACCCTGGATGCCAACCGCGATGTCGCCGATTCCATCGTCGGGGTGACGGCGATGGTATCCACCCACCCGGTTTTCGCCGTACGGATTGGCGACCAGGGTCTGATCCATCCCTATGTGGCAAGCAGCTTCGGGCAGTTGCCGCGCCGCCAAGATACCGAGCTGCTATACCATCTTGAAGGCAGCCTGTATGCCTCCAGCGTCGAGGCCTTGCGCCGCGAACGCAGCTTTTGCCATCGCCGCACGCTGCCCTATGTGACTCCGCGCTGGAAGTCGTTCGAGATCGACGACCTGGTTGACTTCGTTTGTATCGAAGCCATCCTCGCCCACCGCGAGATGATCAGTCGGTCCGAACCGTGACGGCCGCGGACACCCTTATTCCTCGCAGGAGAGAACCATGATGAAACGCTGCACCCGCTGCCTGACCAAGGAAACCGTCGACACGATCAGCTTCGACGAGTTCGGCGTCTGCAGCGTCTGTCGCCAGGTCGAGTTCAAGAAGGAGAAAATAGACTGGGCCGCGCGTGCGGTGGCGCTGCAGGAGATGATCGACCGCCACAAGGGCCGGGGCAACTACGACTGCGTCGTCCCCTTCAGCGGCGGCAAGGACAGCGTGTTCCAACTCTGGTACATCGTCAGGCAGCTCAAGCTCAAGCCGCTGGTTCTGCGCTACAACCATTGGGGCTACCGTCCCCTGGTCGACGAAAACAACACCAAGGTGTTCAAACAGCTCGGCGTTGACGTGGTCGAGATGACGACCAGCTTTCACGTGGTTCGCGAGCTGATGCTCGAATCGCTCAGGCGCCGGGGCGATTTCTGCTGGCACTGCCACACTGGCATCTACGCCGGCGTGATGCACATGGCACTGCGCTTCGAGACCCCGCTGATCTTCTGGGGAGAGTCAACGGCCGAGTATCACAGCTGGTACACCTTCGAGGAAATGGAGGAAGTTGACGAAAAGCGCTTCAACCGGGTGATGAACCAGGGCATGACTGCGGACGACATGTACGAATTCCTGCAGGGCCGGGTCGAGCGGCGCGACCTGTGGATGTTCGACTATCCGAAACGAAAGGATCTGATCAAGCTGAAGGTCGAGTCGATATGTCTTGGCAACTACATCGAGTGGAACACCAAGAAGCAGGTCGCGATCATCAAGCGTGAGTTGGGTTGGAAAGGCCAGGACGTGGAAGGGGTGCCACCCCAATACGACTACGAAAAGATCGAGTGCACCTTCCAAGGCATGCGCGACTACGCCAAGTTCGTCAAGCGCGGCTACGGTCGCACCAACCACCTCG
>JANNKS010000633.1:0-8766 GCA_031396425.1 Rhizobacter sp.
ATGAATTCGATGAAGCGCACAATGTTTCCCGTCGCCTTGAAATGGCGCGCCATGTCGACCACGAGAGCAGCGTGGTCGGTCTGGCCGACCGTTTGATGGAAGCCCTGTGCCGCCCCTTCATGGTGGCCGGCACCGAGCTGACGACCAGCGCCAGCATCGGCATCTCCTTCAGCGCCCTGGGCTACACGAGCGCCGAAGACGTGCTGCGCGATGCCGACACCGCCATGTACAAGGCCAAGGGCGCCGGCAAGGCGCGTTACGCGCTGTTCGACACGGCGTTGCACACCGAGGTGGCACATCGGCTGCGGCTGGAGGGCGACCTGCGCCGCGCGCTGGCTGCCGGGCAACTGTCCGTGGCCTACCAGCCGTTGTTCGACCTGAACACCGAACGCATCTGCGGCTTCGAAGCGCTGGCACGCTGGGACCACCCCGAGCTGGGCCTGATCAGCCCGCTGACCTTTATCGGCGTGGCTGAAGACGCTGGCCTGATGGTGACGTTGACCGACTTCATGCTGCGCAGCGCCTGCAGGCAACTGCGCGAGTGGCAGCAGCGCGATGCCTGTTATGCGAACCTGATCATGAACGTCAACGTGTCAGGCAACGACATCGCGCACCCGGGATTCGTCGCGCGTGTCACCGCTGCGCTGGTCGACGCGCGCTTGCAGCCGCAGCACCTGACGCTCGAGCTGACCGAAAACATCCTGATGAAGCGCCTGGAGGCGGCGCTGCCGATGCTCAAGGAACTGCGCCGGCTCGGCGTCGGCCTGAGCGTGGACGATTTCGGTACCGGCTATTCCTCGTTGCAGCACCTGTCCAGCCTGCCGGTGAACAGCCTGAAGATCGACCGCGGATTCATTGCCGAGCTGCACAGTGGGTCCAACGAAGCGGCGGTCGTGCGCGCAATCATCTTGCTGGGAAAGTCGCTCGGCAAGGCGATCATCGCCGAAGGCATCGAAACCGAAGAGCAACTCGAGCAACTGCGCGAAATGGGCTGCGAAGTCGGCCAGGGTTACCACCTGTCGCGGCCACTCCCAGCCGAGCTGATCGACAAGATGCTGCGCAACATGGCTGCGCCGGCCGCCCCTGCCCCGGCCATGCGGCATTCGGAGCGCGCAGCGCTTCTTCATTGAGACGGCCGTGTTGTCAACCCGGCTTGCGGGCTTGTACAGGCCCGGGACCTGGCGCTCAGCGCTGGCTTTCATACACCTCGGTTTCGGCGGCAAGCGCCGGTTCAGCAGCTGACATGGCCCCGGCCAGCGCGGCCAGCATCAACGCGCTGGCCAGCCCGGGCAGCACCGCCATCAATCCGCGCAGCGCCTGCGCCAGCTCTTCGGCGCGCCAGATCGCGATGCGATGTTCGGCCGCGAAGGGCCGCGCGTTGTCGGTCAGTTCGCCCAGGCCGATGTAGAGCGCGTCGGGTGCTTCTTTCGCTTCACGAGCGGCCTGCAGGTGGCGCAGCACTTCCAGCCCGGTGCGAGCCGACTTCCAGCGCCGTGCGCACACCAGCATGGCGCGGCCCTTGCGTTCGAGTTCGAAGTCCACCGCGTCGGCCGTGCCGCGCTGCACCGTGTAGCCGTCGCGCCGGAACGCCTGCTCGAGCCGCTCCGCGAAGGCTGGCCAGGCCATCGTCGCCAGCGCCTGCTGCGTGGCTGCGACCTGCGCGGCGCTGGGCAGGCGCGACTGGCGCCACGCCGCGATAACCGCAATCACGACGAAGGGAAACGTCGACAGCGCCCCAGCGACGCGATACGCCTCGGGCAGAAATGCCGCTGCCACCAGCGCCAACACGCCGGCCAGCGCCAGGCTGACCCACCACGGCGAGCGCAGCAGCGTGGCGAACAGCGAGTTCTTGGCCATCTTGAATTTCACGGGCAATGCTCCAGGGGTCAGCGGCGTTCGCCCAGCAGGTGGTAGTGGCCGGCCTGGAACACCAGCGGCGCCAGGCCCGATTCGGTGGCGCGCAGGACGCGGCCGACGAACAGGCGATGGTCGCCCAGTTCCTGATGCGACAGGGTTTCGCACTCGAACACGGCGGCGCAGCCGGCCAGCACCGGGGTGCCCTGCGCGCCGTCGCTCCACGTGCCTGAGGTGAACTTGTCGGGTGCCGCGGAGGCGAAGCGCCGCGACAGATCCACCTGTGATGCGGACAACACGTTCACGGTGAAATGAAGCGCGTCGGTGAAGACCTGCAGGTTCGGGCTGGCCAGCCGAAGCGACCACAGCACCAGAGGCGGCTCGAGCGAGACGCCGCTGAACGAATTCGCCGTCAGACCGATGGCAGTGCCGTCGACGGTGCGACAGGTCACGATGGTGACGCCGGTGGCAAAGCGCCCGAGCGCCTGGCGCAACAGGGGGGGCGTGGGCAAGGCGGCGTCGGCGTCGGGCATGGAACTCGATTATGGTGGGCCGCACCTTTGACAGCGACACGCGCCCGACCCACGACGGTCCAGACGCACTGAGGACTTCTCGAGTCCAGCCTTCCACACCTTGCTCGCTCGCAATGACACCAAGCACCCACGCAACGCAGCTATTGCGCTCGCGCCGCGCGAAATCACAAGGCCAGCGTGCGGCCCAGATAGAGGATCGGCCCGGTTGGCCGGCCAATCGTCGAACCGTTCTCCGGTTCGAGCGTGATCTCGAACAACTGCCGGGCGCCCACGGCAGGCAGCCGAGTCACGGGCAGTTCGATGGTCTGGCCGGCACGCACCAACCCGAGCGACGTCGGGCCAGCGGCACCTTCGGGTTTGGTCCAGAACTCGAGCGCACGACCCGGCGGCACCGGGCCGGTGTCGCCCACCGGAACGAGGCGCAGCCCGCGGACGGCGTGAAGATCGACCACCCACCCCGTCGACCGGTTGTCGGGGCTTTGCAGCACGGCGACGAAACGGCCGCCGGTGCTGTCGTCTGACGGTGAGAGCAATCGCGTCGCCATGAACAACGATGCGACCACCGCAGTCGCGCTGATGCCTTGCCAGACTCGCAGGCCCTGCCACCAGGGTGCCCTTGCCTGCGCGCGTGCAGGCACTGCGCGCGGTGCGGCCCTGGCATCGATGGAACGATCGATGCGATTCCACAGCTGCGGGGACGGGGTGGCGGGTGCGGCACGTGCGCTCAGCCCGAGCAGCCGGTCTTGCCACGCATAGACCTCGGTTCGCAATGTCGCGTCGGTTGCGAGAGCGGCGTCAATGACAGCGCGGTCTTCGACCGACAGCGTTCCCAACACATACTCGCCTGCGTCGGCGGACCGATCGTCGGGATCGCGCGTATCGATCACGCCATGCACTCCTTCAGGCTCGCCAGGCTGCGGCGGATCCACGACTTCACGGTGCCCAGCGGCGTGTTCAACCGCTGGGCGATCTGTGCATGGGTGTAGCCGTCGACAAAGGCGTGCACCACGCACGCGCGGGGTGCTTCGTCCAGACGCTGCAGGCAGCGCTCCAGGCTGTCGGTGTCGAGTGCTCGCTCTTCAGCGGCCTGCTCGCTGGCCTGTTGCGCGTCGGACAGCGTTGTCAGCGTTTCGCTGTCCACGGCCTGGAGGCGGTCGGGGTCACGAACCGCCTTCAGCGCCGCGTGGCGCACGATGGTGTAAAGCCAGCCGCGCGCCGACCCGAGCGCCGGCTGATAGCTCGCTGCATGCTCCCAGACCTGTACAAAGGCGTCATGCAGCACATCCTCGGCGCGTTCGCGGTCGCGCACGATTCGCAGCGCCACACCGAGCAGCCAGCGCGCCTCCCGTTCGTAAAGCATGCGCAGCGCGAAGCGCTCGCCGCGTGCGCAGGCGAGCACTGCCGCTTCGTGGTCGAACGGGTTCGAGGCAGTGGGCACGGGAAGGAGCGGCGGAGTCAGCACGGGAACGCGCGGACTCTACCAGCCCCAGCGGGGAGATTCAGGCCGCTTTCCAGAAGATGTAGTCGGCTTGGTACTTGACGATTTCCTTGCGACCGACCGTAGCGCCATCGCAGGCGCTGGTGGGTGCCACACCGCTCTTGGTGGCGACCCGTTGCACATAGGTGATGCCCATCATCGCACCGGGGCCGGATGCTGCGTTGGCCTTCACGAGTTGCATCGGAATGTTGCCTGGTGCTGAAGGCGACACGGCCACCTGCGTCCCCGTGATCTTCGATCCGTCTGCGGCGGCCCAGGTGGCCGGAGGCCCGTAGTAGGTGCCGAGTCTGGTGCCCGCACGACTGTTCAGGTCGGCCTGCGGGCCGACAAACGCCCACTCGAATGCGCCGGCCGCACCCGCCTTGACGCGGCATTCGTAGGTGATTTCGCCCACGCCCACGGTTTCGAGCACCACCTGGTTGCCGGCTGGCACCTTCACGGCGTCGGGCAGGGCGTCCTGGCTGAATTTTGCGGTCGTTGCGGCATTCGATGAAGGCATGCCGGAACACGCAGACAGCGCGGCGGCGGCGATCGTGACGAGAGCGGTGGCGGTGGCGGAAAACTTTTGCATGGCAGAACTCCTTGAGGAATGGATGTCAGGGGTGTGGCCGTAGCTCACCTTCCTCACTAGCCGCCAGCGCCGCGTTTGGATGCAGACCGCGGAAATATTCTTTGGTCCGACCCGACGCGAATGGCTCGGGCAGGGACAGTGCAGTGCGCACCCGCATTGACAACGCTGCGTGCGCGACCCACGATGGCTCGCCGACCGGACCGGGTCGACCCATTCACGCAGGACCCCAACGATGCCTGAGTTCCACACCCTCCTCGCGCGCAAAGACGCCACCCACCCGCGCATCGCGCGCATCACGCTGAACCGGCCCGAGCGGCTCAACGCGATTGCCCAGGACATGCCGCGCGAAATTCGCGAAGCGGTGCGCTGGGCCGAAGCGGACGACGAAGTGCACGTGATCGTGCTCGACGGCGCCGGCCGCGCGTTCTGCGCCGGCTACGACCTGGTCGATTTCGGCTCGGGTCGCGACGAACACCCGTGCCAGCAGGAGGCCTACCCATTCGACGCGATGACCGACTACGCGGCGATGAAGGGCTACACCGAAGACTTCATGAGCCTGTGGCGTTGCCGCAAGCCGACCATCGCCAAGGTGCACGGCCACGCGGTGGCAGGCGGCAGCGACATTGCCCTGTGCTGCGACCTGCTCGTGATGGCCGACGACGCGCGCATCGGCTATATGCCCACGCGCGTGTGGGGTTGCCCGACCACGGCGATGTGGACCTACCGCGTCGGCCCGGCGCGCGCCAAGCAGCTGATGTTCACCGGCGACACGCTCGACGGCCGCACCGCCGCCGAGTGGGGTCTGGCGAACATCGCGGTGCCAGAGGCCGGACTGGAAGAGGCGACGCTGAAGCTCGCGCTGCGCATCGCGGGCGTACCGCACGCGCACCTGGCGATGCACAAGATGGTGGTGAACCAGGCGATGCTGACGATGGGCCTGGAGCAGACGCAGATGTTCGCCACGCTGTTCGACGGCGTGACCCGCCACAACCCAGAAGGTCTGTGGTTCCGCCGCGAGGCGCAGGCGCATGGCTTCAAGGCTGCGGTGCAGTGGCGCGACAGCGGCCGCGCCATCCCCGAGGGCGACGAGGCCCGTGCCCTGATCACGCAGCTGGAACACGAGCTGAAGCGTCGTGACGACGATCCGCCCCGCCAGACCTGATGACGCAGGCATCGGTCGGGCCCGCATCACCCGCCCGTTCTGCGAATGCTCCTGTGGCCGCATCGCACCACGGATGCGGGCGACGAAGCAATGAAAACCGCGACAAATGGCGCAGCCGACGACGCATCTCCGATTTCCCTGGGTGTGACACTCTCTCGGCCCTCAGGAGATCCCATGCGCTTTCGCTCACGCCCATCGAATCGCGGCATCGCCGTCGTGCTGGCCCTGGCGGTCTTGTCCGGCTGCGCGAGCAAGACCGTTCTCGTCCGTGTCCCGCCGCAGCTCGACATGGGGGCCTATTCGACCACCGGCATCATCGAGTTCGCAGCCAATGCCGACGCCGCGGTCGCGCAGCACGCGACGCGTCAGTTCCAGGAAAGCGTTCAACGCGCACAGCCGGGCACCCGCTTCATTGAGCTGGGCTCGCGCGAGCACGTTCTCGCAGCCGTGGGCGCACGCGAACTGGATACGGAGGCGATCAAGAAGATCGGCCAGAAGTACGGGGTGGCGGCTCTGTTCCTCGGCGAACTCACCTATTCGGAACCCAAGGTCGACATCGTCGTGGTTGACCCCAGGAAGCTGCAGGGTTCGGTCAAGGCTGAAATCAAGGGCGACATGTCGAGCCGGCTCATGGAAACGAACTCCGGCGCGAGCGTGTGGAGCAGTTCCTCGTGGGCCAAACGACAGCTCGGCAGTGTGCGTGTGTCGGGCGACATCGGTATCAGCGGGCGCGTGTCGCAGTCCAACCCGCGCGACGAGATGGTCCCCGACATGGTCTACCACCTGACCCATGATTTTCGGTCGACCTCGGTGCGGCAACGCTTGGAATAGGCGCTGTGCGGCGCACGAATCCTCCTCGGCTGCAACCATAGGTTGAGGGCAGAATCCGGTTCATGACCGAGCCTTCGCACCTGGCTGGCGCCGTCGCGAACCGACCGGTGCAAGCCCGATGACCGCCGCCTCAACTCCCACCCCACCGCCCGGCACTGCGTCGGCCGACGAGCCGCGCACCGTCATCGAGCCGCGCGAAAGCGGCGGTGCGGCCTTGCCCGTTGGCCAGGCGCTGCAGGAGTATGTGATCGAAGGGCTGATTGGCGAGGGCGGTTTCGGCATCGTCTACCTCGCGCGCGACACCCGGCTGGACCGTGTCGTCGCGCTCAAGGAGTACATGCCGACCAACCTGGCCCAGCGCGGCGGCGACCGCAGCGTGGCGGTGCGCTCGGAGCGTCATCGCGAGACTTTCGTGCTTGGCCTGCGCAGTTTCGTCAACGAAGCCAAGCTGCTCGCCTCGTTCGACCACCCGTCGCTCGTCAAGGTGTACCGGTTCTGGGAAGAGAACGGCACCGCCTACATGGTGATGCCGTTCTACGAAGGCCCGACGCTGCGGCAGAAACTCAACGAACTCGGCCAGCCGCCTGACGAGGCCTGGCTGCGCGCGCTGCTCGCGCCGATGATCGATGCGCTGGAGCTGATCCACAACGACCACTGCTGGCACCGCGACATCGCGCCCGACAACATCCTGCTGCTCGCGCCGCAAAAAACCCAGGCCGGGCCGGGGCCGCAGCTGCGCCCGCTGTTGCTCGACTTCGGCGCCGCGCGCCGTGTGATCGGCGACGTGACGCACAACCTCACGGTGATCCTCAAACCCGGCTACGCGCCGCTCGAACAGTACGCCGAATCGGAATCGATGCGGCAGGGCCCGTGGACCGACGTGTACGCGCTGTGCGCGGTGCTGTACTGCGCGGTCACGGGCCGCGCGCCGGTGCCCTCGGTCAGCCGCGTGCTCAGCGACGAGATGGTCAGCGCGTCGCAAGCCGGGGCAGGGCGCTACTCGCAGAAGTTTCTCGCCGCGATCGACGCCGGCCTGGCGGTGCGGCCCGATGCGCGGCCGCAATCGATGGCGGCGCTGCGCGAGCGTTTCGATCTGGGCCCGGCTCGCACGCCTCAGAACACCGCTGAGGCGCGCGACACAACGCCCGCTGAAGGCCAGAGTGCTCACTCTGCCTCAGCCGCGCGCAAGGCCGCGGTGGCTGCGCTGGCCGACCACGGTGAACCTGCAGCTTCCCGAGCGTCGGGCCCGGCCAGAGCGTCGGGCGAGGCCCGCGCTCGCGACGGCGACGTCAGCGCGCAGAAATGGCCGCTCATCGTGGCTCTCTTCGCAATGCTCGTCGTCGCCGCCGCGGCCTTCGGCTGGTGGTTGCAGCGCAGCACCGCGCCGCGCAGTGCCGCGTCGCCATCGGCCCCGCCCATGCCGCAGACCGCGCAGCCCGCAACACCGACGGTCGTGCCGCAGCCAACGCTGCCGGCAGCGCCTGCGCCCGCCGTGCCGGTCGTCGCCACCACCGCACCGGCAGACGCGGCAGCGTCGGCTGCGGCCGCGGCTGTGATTCCCGCCGTGCCTGCACCGGCCGCCACGCCGCAGGCGGCGGCGCCCGCCAAGACCGGCGCCCCGGCTCCCGGCCCGGCGCTCAGCGTTCGAGCCACCGCCCCGCGCGCGTCCGCGGCCGCAACGCCGGTGCGCACGGCGCCAGCGCGACCCGCAGCGCCGGAAACCACCCCACAGGCCACGCCCAGTGCCGCGGCCCAGCCCGCGCCGCCCGCGCTCGACACCAAGCGCTTTGAGTGCGAGGTGCTGGTGCGCGCCGGCCAGAAGGCCCTTGCCAACCGAAGCTATGACGACGCGATGCAGCGCGCCGACGAAGCGCTGGCCGCCTCCCCCAATTGCCCCGACGCAGCGGAATTAGGTCGCAATGCGCGCCAGGCGAAGGACCGCGCGCGCAGCTCGGCCGTGATTCAATAGCCGCCCAGTCTGCACATTCGCGCGCGGAGGAAACATCATGACGATCGCTCGAACCCTGGCCCTCGCGGTGGCCGCATCACTCGCCCTGCACGGTTGCGCCGGCACCAAAGGGGGCGGCAGCGGCGGCGACGTGTCTAGCGTGTGCAACCCGCTGATCGTCGGCCTGGGCGCAGCGGCCCTGTGCGCTGCGGTCGCCTCGGGCAACAACCGGGTGCGCACCGGCGCGGCGTGCGCCGCGGTGGCCGTGACCGCGTGTTATCTCGCCAACAGCTACAAGGCCGAGCAGGTGCGCACCGCGAAGCAGGTCGAGGAGGAGTACCTCAAGAAGAACTCCCAGCTGCCCGAACG
>JANNKS010000686.1:0-1845 GCA_031396425.1 Rhizobacter sp.
ACCTGGGCTCACGCGGCCTGGCCAGCAAGTACCTGGTGTCGGAAATCGACCCCAAGGTCGATCCGCTGTCGCCCGGCAACAAGATCATCTGGGCCACCGGCCCGCTGACCGGCACGATGGCGTCCACCGGCGGCCGCTACACGGTGGTCACCAAGGGCCCGCTGACCGGCGCGATTGCCTGCTCGAACTCGGGCGGCTACTGGGGCGCCGAGCTGAAGATGGCCGGCTGGGACATGGTCATTTTCGAAGGCAAGTCGGCCAAGCCGGTCTACCTGTACATCAATGACGACACCGCGGAATTGCGCGACGCCGCACACCTGTGGGGCAAGACAGTGTGGGAAACCGAAGCGACGCTGAAGAAGCAGCTGCAGGACCCGCTCGCCCGGGTGTCGAGCATCGGCGGCGCTGGTGAAAACCTGGTGCTGTATGCGGCGGTCGTGAACGACCTGCACCGTGCAGCCGGCCGCTCGGGTGTGGGCGCCGTGATGGGCAGCAAGAACCTGAAGGCGATCGCGGTGCGCGGCACCAAGGGCGTGGGCAACATTGCCAGCCCCAAGGAGTTCATGAAGGTCACCTACGAGAAGAAGAAGATCCTCGCCGAGAACGGCGTCACCGGTCAGGGCCTGCCGACCTATGGCACCCAGGTGCTGATGAACGTGATCAACGAGATCGGCGCATTGCCGACACGCAACCACCGCGACATCCAGTTCGAAGGTGCAAAGGACATCTCGGCCGAAGCGATGGCCACACCGCGCAAGACCGATGGCAAGAAGCCGCTGGTGACGAACCAGGCGTGTTTTGGCTGCACGATTGCGTGCGGGCGCATCCAGACCATCGACAAGGGCCACTTCTCGGTCGAGAACAAGCCGCAGTACTGGGGCGCCTCAGGCGGCCTGGAGTACGAAGCAGCGTGGGCGCTCGGCGCGGCCAATGGCGTGAACGACCTCGACGCATTGCAATACGCCAACGTGCTGTGCAACGAGCACGGCATGGACCCGATCTCGTTCGGCGCGACGATCGGCGCGGTGATGGAGCTCTACGAGATGGGCGTGCTCACCAAGGAGCAGCTCGGCATCGACGCCAAGTTCGGCTCGGCGCAGGCGCTGGCGCACTTCGTCGAGATCACCGCCAAGGGCGAGGGCTTCGGCAAGGAGATCGGCCAGGGCTCGGCGCGCCTGACGAAGAAGTACGGCCACCCCGACCTGTCGATGACGGTCAAGGGCCAGGAGTTTCCGGCCTACGACGGCCGCGGCATCCAGGGCATGGGCCTGGCCTACGCGACGTCGAACCGGGGTGCTTGCCATCTGCGCGGCTACACGGTGGCGTCGGAAGTGCTGGGCATTCCGGTCAAGACCGATCCGCTCGTCTCGGAAGGCAAGCCTGACCTGGTGAAAGCCTTCCAGGACGCCACGGCCACGTTCGACTCCGCCGGCATCTGCATCTTCACCAGCTTTGCGTGGGGCCTGGCCGATGTGGCACCACAGGTCGCTGCGGCCTGCGGGCCCGAGTTCACGCTCGAGAACCTGAGCCTGATCGGCGAGCGCATCTGGAACATGGAGCGCGACTTCAACAACAAGGCCGGCTTCACGTCGAAAGACGACTCGCTGCCCAAGCGTCTGTTGACCGAGCCGGCCAAGACCGGCCCGGCCAAGGGGCTGGTCAGCAAGCTGCCCGAAATGCTGCCGAAGTACTATGAAGTGCGCGGTTGGGACAGCAACGGCCAGCTCAAGCCGGAGACGCGCACGCGCCTCGGCCTTTGATTCTCTTGGGGTGATGGTGGGGACGAAGGCGGTTCGCGGAGCCGCCTTTGTTCTTTTCGACGCGGCGACAGGCCGCCAAAACGGC
>JANNKS010000753.1:0-4162 GCA_031396425.1 Rhizobacter sp.
TGCAGTTGCCGATGGGAAGCGCGCTGGACCGATTCGGGCCGCGGCGCGTGCTGCTGGGTTTCCTTGCTCTGGCGGTGTTGGGCTGCATCGGCTTTGCCCTGGCCAGGAATTTTCTTGAATTGACACTGGCGCGCTGCCTGATCGGCGTGGGCGTCTCGGCGTGCCTGATGGCACCGATGACAACCTTCCGCAGCGGCTTTCGGGCGGACGCGCAAATTCGAGCCACGTCCTGGATGCTGATGACAGGCAGCTTGGGCATGGTCGCCTCGACTCTTCCGGTCCAGTGGCTGCTGCCCGAGCTCGGATGGCGAGGGTTGTTCTGGTGCATTGCTGCGGCGCTGGCGATCTCAATAGTCGTGATCGGTGTCGTTGTGCCTGCCGATGCGCGACAGCCACGCTTGCAGGCAGAGGGCCCCACCGGCTATGTTGCGGTCTTTCGACACCGGACGTTCCTGCGCTTTGCGCCGATCGGTTTTTTCCAATACGGAGGAATGATCGCGATTCAGTCACTTTGGGCGGGTCCGTGGCTGGTGCAGGTCTGCGGCTGGACGCCAGAGCAATCGGCCCGGGGATTGCTTGCTGTAAATGCGAGCATGCTGCTGAGCTTCATGGCGTGGGGTGCCGTTGTTCCGCGTCTGTATAGGCAAGGATGGACGGCGCACCGACTGATGGCACTGGGGCTGCCGGCGAGCCTGGCAATGCTCTTGCTCGCGGTGGCGCTGGGCAAGGAAGCGGCAGCGTGGGTGTGGGTGCTGTTCTGCACGACGAGTACCTTTGCGTCCTTGTCTCAGCCGGCGTTGGGCCTCGCTTTTCCATCTGGACTGGCGGGGCGAGCCCTGTCAGCCTACAACCTGGTGATGTTCTCCGGCGTCTTTTGCATTCAATGGGCGATAGGACTGACGGTCGACCGCCTGAGTGCGGCAGGTTGGTCAACGATCAGCGCCTTTCAGGGCGCGTTCGCACTCTTCGCCGGGTGCTGCGGCGCGGCCTACTTGTGGTTTCTCGGTTTTGACGACGGCAACAGCGTTGCGCCGCTGCGAAGCAGGAAGTACCGATAATTCGTCCATGCCGGGATTGATGATCATCGCTCATGCGCCATTGGCTTCGTCGCTGAAAGCTGTTGCCGAGCATGCCTATCCCGAATGCGGCGGCTTGATCGAGGCGTTGGACGTCGGCCCGGCCGACGCCATCGAGAACATCGAGGCGGCCGCGCGAGCCATGCTGCAGCGGGTGCGTGACCCTGAAGCGCTCATCTTCACCGATGTTTTCGGCGCCACACCGTGCAATGTGGCGCAGCGCCTGGCAGATGGCAGTCAGGTCGGGGTCATCACGGGCGTCAACGTTCCGATGCTTTGGCGTGCGTTGTGCTACGTCGGCGAACCACTCGAATCCGTCGCGCGCAGGGCGATGGCCGGGGGGACGCAGGGCGTGTTTCAGGTTCTTGGCGCGGAGCCGGCCGTAGCGAAATCGAACGTTGGCGGGAATGATCAAGACGAGCATCACGATTAGCAACAAGCTCGGGCTGCACGCGCGCGCCTCGGCCAAGCTCACCAAGCTGGCCGGACGCTTTCAGTGCGATCTTCACTTGACGCGCAAGGACCGGCGTGTGAACGCCAAGAGCATCATGGGTGTCATGATGCTCGCGGCGGGGCTGGGGAGCGAAGTCGAGATCGAGGCCGACGGCGTCGACGAGGCGAAGGCGATCGATGGACTTGTCGCCCTCATCAAAGACAAATTCGGCGAGAGCGAATAGTGGGCGAGATTCGCACCTCGGCGCTGTTGGGTCGGCAGCCAGTCTGCCGCGCGCCCGGGTCGGATTGGCAATCCGGCGCTGCTAGCATCGGCGCATGAGCATCCAACTCTTCGGTCTGCCGGTGTCGCGGGGCGTTGCGATCGGGCGAGCGGTGCTGGTGGCGTCGAGCCGGGTCGATGTGGCCCATTACTTCATCGATGCGGAGCGCGTTGAGTCCGAAATTGTGCGCTTGAAGCAGGCACGCGACATCGTGGCCGAGGAGCTGAGCTCGCTGCAGCGCGCGCTGCCGGCGGATGCACCAGGCGAGCTGTCTGCATTGCTCGATGTGCACTTGATGTTGCTGCACGACGATGCGCTCACCTCCGCGACCAAACATTGGATCGAGGGGCGTCACTACAACGCCGAATGGGCGTTGTCGGCCCAGCTGGAAGTGCTCGCGCGGCAATTCGACGACATGGAGGACGACTACCTGCGTGAGCGCAAGGCAGACCTCGAACAAGTGGTGGAACGCATGCTGCGGGCCATGGTGCGAAGCGCTGCACCCGATGCGGGGCGCAGAGAAGGTGGAGGTGGCGAGGCGGGAGCATTCGGCGGTGACGGTCCACTCATCCTGGTAGCCAACGACATCGCGCCGGCTGACATGTTGCAGTTCAAGGGAAGCGTATTCATCGGATTCATCACTGACGTAGGGGGGCGGACTTCGCATACCGCCATCGTCGCGCGCAGCATGGACATTCCGGCGGTGGTCGGGGCGCGCGAGGCAAGCCGGATCATCAGGCAGGACGATTGGGTCGTGATCGACGGTGATGCCGGTGTCGTCGTCGTCAACCCGTCGCCGATCCTCCTTGAGGAATACCGGTTTCGGCAGAGGCAAAGTGGGGTCGAACGCGAGCGGCTGTCGCGCCTTCGTCACACGCCTGCGGTCACGCTGGACGGCGAAACCGTTGAACTGCATGCCAATATCGAACTGCCGGCGGATGCTGTCGCAGCACTGGCTGCCGGGGCAGTCGGAGTGGGCTTGTTTCGCAGCGAATTCCTGTTCATGAATCGTTCCGGCGAACTGCCGGGCGAGGATGAGCAGTTCGAGGCCTATCGTGCGGCCGTGCAGGCCATGAATGGCTTGCCGGTGACGATTCGCACCGTCGACATCGGCGCAGACAAGCCCATGGATCGGATGTCCGTCAACGAATTGCGTCACGAGCATGCATTGAACCCCGCTCTCGGATTGCGGGCGATTCGCTGGAGCTTGTCTGAACCCGGAATGTTCCGCCAGCAGCTACGCGCGATCCTGCGCGCCAGCGCCTATGGAAAGGTGCAGTTGCTCATTCCAATGGTTGCGCATGTCAACGAGGTGCGCCATACGCTGGAGGCATTGGCGCGGGCCAAGCAGCAATTGAACGAGGCCGGCAGGGCATACACCGACGTGCGAGTCGGCGCGATGATCGAGGTGCCCGCTGCTGCGCTGGTGCTGCCTGTCTTTCTGAAATATTTCGACTTCGTATCGATCGGCACAAATGATCTGATCCAGTACACGCTGGCGATCGATCGAGCCGACGAGGCGGTGGCGCATCTCTACGACCCTTGGCATCCCGCAGTGTTGCAGCTGATCGCCAGCACGATTCGACAGGCGACTGCGGCGGGTCGTGGTGTCAGCGTGTGCGGGGAAATGGCGGGAGACCCGGCGTTCACCGATTTGCTGCTCGCAATGGGGCTGAGGAACTTCTCGATGCACCCGGCGCAGATCGCAGCAGTGAAGCAGCGCATTCTTCGGACGGACACCCGGCGCTGGCAGTCCTCGTTGCAGGAAATCCTGGAGGCGGAAAACCCAGAGGGCCGGTACCTTGCCGAGGTCCAATCGATGGCATCGGCGACGCATGGTGCGACACGACGCGTCGCCACGCTTGCAGATCACAGGCCCGGCACACAAAGCTAGTCGCATTGATCGGGAGATGGTGCTGCTATAGTTCACCCCCCTTGATCCCCGGATGTTGGCCTTCGAGAGGGCTTTTCGGAACCTCGGCGCGTCTTGCCTTAGGTGCCCCGATGGTCTGAGAAGGCAAAAGGCGATTGACAGTCACCTGAAAAACGTGCCATACTGATGGACTTCGCTGATCACAGGTCAGCAGCGCTGGAAAGCGTAGCTCTTTAAAAACTAACAGCCGATAAGTGTGGGCGTTTGAGGTCGAGCGCGACGAATCGCAAGGTTCATGGTCGCAAGACTAAAAACGCTCAAAGAAGTGAAGTTCACTTCAATTCAATGAGTAGGAAATCAAGATCGAACTGAAGAGTTTGATCCTGGCTCAGATTGAACGCTGGCGGCATGCCTTACACATGCAAGTCGAACGGCAGCACGGGAGCAATCCTGGTGGCGAGTGGCGAACGGGTGAGTAATACATCGGAACGTGCCCA
>JANNKS010000007.1:0-5401 GCA_031396425.1 Rhizobacter sp.
TGGATCTTCGCGGCGATGGCGCTGGGGGTGGGCCTGGGCTACGCCGTGCCCGGCATCGAAGGCTTCATCAACAGCTTCCAGGTCGGCACGACCAACATTCCCATCGCTGCGGGCCTGATCCTGATGATGTACCCGCCGTTCGCCAAGGTGCGCTACGAGGAACTGCCCGACGTTTTCCGCGACAGGAAGGTGCTGGGCCTGTCGCTGGTGCAGAACTGGATCGTCGGCCCGGTGCTGATGTTCGCGCTGGCGATCATCTTCCTGCACGACAAGCCCGAATTCATGGTCGGCCTGATCATGATCGGCCTGGCGCGCTGCATTGCGATGGTGATCGTCTGGAACGAACTCGCCAGCGGCTCGACCGAATACGCCGCCGGTCTGGTGGCCTTCAACTCGATCTTCCAGGTGCTGTTCTTCAGCGTCTACGCCTGGTTCTTCATCACGGTGCTGCCGCCGATGTTCGGCCTGGCCGGCTCGGTGATCGACATCTCCATCGGGCAGATCGCCGAGAGCGTGTTCATCTACCTGGGCATTCCTTGCATCGCCGGGGTGCTGACGCGGGTCGTGATGCTGCGGTTCGTCTCGAAGGAGTGGTACCACCAGCGCTTCGTGCCGAAGATCGGGCCCATCACGCTGGTCGCGTTGCTCTTCACGATCGTCGTGATGTTCAGCCTGAAGGGCAAGCTGATCGTCAGCATTCCGATGGACGTGGTGCGCATCGCGATACCACTGCTGATCTACTTCGTCGTGATGTTCGTGTTTTCGTTCTTCATGAGCAAACGCCTCGGCGCGAACTATGAAAAAAGCGTCACGCTGTCGTTCACCGCCGCGAGCAACAACTTCGAGCTGGCCATCGCCGTCGCCATCGCGGTGTACGGCATCAACTCGGGGCCGGCCTTCGCGGCGGTCATCGGGCCGCTTGTCGAAGTGCCGGTGATGATCGGGCTGGTCAACGTCGCGCTCTGGTTCCAGCGCAAGTACTTTTCTTCCGCAGCGGCCCCATCGGCTGTGCGGGCGTGAGGGGCCACCATGAATGAAACAGCAGCGGTCGCCTCGCTCGCCGCCCTGGCCCAGGGCATGCGTCTGCGCGTCTTTCGTGCGCTGATCGGTGCCGGCCCGTTGGGCATGACGCCGGGTGCGCTGGCGGCCACGCTCGACGTGCCGGCGTCCACGCTGTCGTTCCATCTGAAGGAATTGATGCATGCGGGCCTGGTGTCGCAGCAGCGCGATGGCCGCAACCTGATCTACCGGCCGTCCATCGAACAGATGAATGCACTGCTGGCCTACCTCACTGCCCATTGTTGCCAGGGCGCGGCCTGCGAAAGCATGGCCACCCCCGGCTGTTCCACCTGTTGAACCGGAGAAACCCATGAAGCGCTTCCATGTCCACCTGCATGTCGACGACCTCGCCAAGAGCATCGGCTTCTATTCCAAGCTTTTCGCTGCCGAGCCGGCCCGGCTCGAAGGCGACTACGCCAAATGGATGCTCGAAGACCCGCCGGTGAACTTCGCGATCTCGACGCGCGGCGCAAAAGCCGGCATCGACCACCTCGGCATCCAGACCGACGACGCGACCGAACTCGCCGCGCTGAAGGCGCGCGCCGAGGCGGCCGACATGGCGCTGCTCGACGAGGGCGAGACGACCTGCTGCTACGCGCGCAGCGAGAAGCACTGGGTCACCGATCCGCAGGGCATCGCCTGGGAGCACTTCCATACGCTGGGCAACATCCCGGTGTTCAACGAGGCCGTCGCCGCGGTGAGCAGCCAGTCGGCGTGTTCCGCGCCGGCGGCCCAGGGCGTGACGGCCGCAACCGCAGAATCCGCCGCTGCAGCCACGGCGCCCGCAGCGTGCTGCGCGCCGGCGCCGCGCGGCAAGCCGATAGGTATCGCGATCAAATCCGCATCGGGTTGCTGCTGAGCGGCCGATGACCACCCACGTCCTCGTGCTGTGCACGCACAACTCGGCGCGCAGCGTGCTGGGCGAAGGCATGCTCAACCATTGGGCGGCCAGGCACGGCCGCGACGTGAAGGCGCACAGCGCCGGCAGCGCACCCAGCGGACGCATCAACCCCTTTGCGATCGAAGCATTGAACAACGCCGGCATCGACACCGCGGCCTGCCGCAGCAAGAGCTGGGACGAATTCAGCAGGGACGGTGCGCCGCCGTTGTCGATCGTGATCACGGTGTGCGACAGCGCTGCGGCGGAAACCTGCCCGGTGTTCCTCGGCGCAAAAGATGAGGCGGGTACGCAGCCGGTCAAGGTGCACTGGGGCTACCCCGATCCATCGAACGCCGAAGGCGGCGACGAAGGCAGACGGCGCGCCTTCGAACTGACGCGCCAGGCCATCGGCTACCGCATGTTGCAGTTGCTGGCGCTGCCGCTGGAGGCGCTGGATCGCAGCGCACTGCGGGCCGCGCTGGTCGCCATCGGGCGCAGCTGAGATGCAACGAGAGACATCGAGAAACCTGTGCGGCCGGGTGGTCACCCGGCGATGCGGGCTGCATTCACCAGGAGCGCGAGAATGAGCGGAAACCATCGAAACCCTGAATTGGGTGTGCGACTGCATCAACCTCGATCGAGAAGTGCTGGCCCGCGCGCTTGACACCGAAGTCGGGGTTCACGTCCTGACCCACAGCCCCAGACATGAACAAACTGCCCAAACAACACTTTCACCTGATCTTCTCGCTGCTGATGGCCGCGATGATGGTGTTCCTGATGACCTTCGTGATCACGCTGGTCAACGTCGGCTGGGCCGCCGACTTCGGCAGCCGCTGGTTGCGTGCCTTTCTCGTCGCCTACGTGGTGGCCGTG
Organism: Rhizobacter sp.; assembly: GCA_031396425.1. Lineage (GTDB taxonomy): Bacteria > Pseudomonadota > Gammaproteobacteria > Burkholderiales > Burkholderiaceae_C > JAEMQF01. The sequence goes on from JANNKS010000007.1 coordinate 2,813, forward strand.
CCGGTGATCTACTACCTGGCCCCGGTGGCGCGCCGGCTGACCGCGCGCGTGGTCGAGTTGCCCTGAGCGGGTTCCGAGTTGCCGGCGCCACGCGCGCACGCGGAGGCCGTCGCCGTGACGAGGTAGTTCCATGATCGGGCACCCTTTCGGTTCAGGGAATGGCTGGCGATGCAGGCGCGTACATTCGGCGCCGCAGAAACGCCTCGCGCCGGGCGTCCAACGCTGCCTTCAACGTGGCTGACGCGGGCCGTGACGAGCCCGGCCTGAGCGGCGCGCAAGCGGCGCAGCGCCTGGCCGCCGACGGCCCCAACGCGCTGCCCGGTAGCCAGCGCCGCACGCTGCTGGCCATCGCCGCTGAAACGGTTCGCGAGCCGATGTTCCTGCTGTTGCTCGCCGCCGGCACGCTCTACCTGCTGTTCGGCGACCTGCAGGAAGGCCTGACGCTGTTCGGCTTCGTGCTCGTCACGCTCGGCCTGACGCTCTACCAGGAAGGCAAGACCGAGCGCGCCATCGAGGCGCTGCGCGACCTCACCAGCCCGCGCGCGCTGGTGATCCGCGATGGCCGCTCGCAGCGCATCGCCGGGCGCGACGTGGTGCGCGGCGACCTGCTGCAGCTGCACGAAGGCGACCGCGTGCCCGCCGACGCAGGGCTGGTTTCTGCCGAGGCGCTGCGGGTGGACGAATCCCTGCTGACCGGCGAGGCGGTGCCCGTCAGCAAGCTGGCGCCGTCGGCTGACGCTGCAGCGCTCGACTTGGCGCAACCGACAGCGGCGCAACCGACAGTGGCGCACCCGACAGTGGCGCACCCGACCGCGGCACGCCCCGGCGGCGACGACCTGCCTTCGGTCTACGCCGGCACGCTCATCGTGCAGGGCCATGGCCTGGCGCGCGTCACCGCGACCGGTGCGCACAGCGAGATCGGCCGCATCGGCGCGGCGCTCGGCACGCTGCAGACCGAACGCTCGCCGCTGCAGAAGCAGACCGCCACGCTGGTGCGAAACCTCGCGCTGCTCGCGCTGGCGTTGAGCCTGGCGCTGGTGCTGGTGCATGGCCTGCTGCGCGGCGACTGGCTGCAGGCGCTGCTGGCCGGCATCGCGCTCGCAATGGCGATGCTGCCCGAGGAATACCCGGTGGTGCTCACGGTGTTCCCGGCGCTCGGCGCGCGGCGCCTGTCGCGCGAGGGCGTGCTGACGCGGCGCATCAATGCCATCGAAACCCTCGGTGCCACCACCGTGCTGTGCACCGACAAGACCGGCACGCTGACCGAGAACCGCATGACGGTGTCACACCTGGTGGCCGGCGGCGTGGCGCTGGACGCGCGCGTGGCCGTCGCGGCGCTGCCCGCCGGCGAGCTGCCCGAGGTCTTTCACACGCTGGTCGAGGTGGCCATCTTGGCCAGCGTGGTCGATCCGTTCGACCCGATGGAAAAGGCGTTCCACCAGCTCGGCGCGCAGTTCCTGGCCCAGACCGAACACCTGCACCGCGACTGGCGCCTGGTGCAGACCTACGCGCTGAGCCCGGAGTTGCGCGCCATGTCGCATGTGTGGGCGGCGCCAGAAGGCGCAATGCAGGTCGTCGCGGCCAAAGGAGCGCCGGAGGCGGTGATCGACCTGTGCCACCTCGACGCGGCGGCGCGGGCGCGCATCGAGGCGCAGGCCGACGCGCTGGCCGCCGACGGGCTGCGCGTGCTGGCGGTGGCCCAAGGTCGCTTCGAAGGGCAGGATTGGCCGGCGGCCGAGCACGATTTCGACTTCGAATTCGTCGGCCTGCTGGGCCTGTCGGACCCGCTGCGTGCACAGGTCCCGGCGGCGATCGCCGAATGCCTGGCGGCCGGCATCCGTGTCGTGATGATCACCGGCGACTACCCCGTCACCGCACGCGCGATTGCGCACCAGGCCGGCCTGGCCGGCCGGTCTCAACCAGCGGCCGGCTTGGTCGGCCTGGCCCGACCAGCGACCGGCCCGGCCGAGGGCGCGGGTGAAGTTCTGTCCGGCGACGAAATGGCCACCCTCGACGACGACGCGCTGCGCGAGCGCATCGCCACCGTCAGCGTCAGCGTCTGCGTCTGCGCCCGCATCGCACCCGAACAGAAGTTGCGCATCGTGCAGGCGCTCAAGGCGAACGGCGAGATCGTCGCGATGACCGGCGACGGCGTCAACGACGCGCCGGCGCTGCGCGCGGCGCACGTGGGCATCGCGATGGGCGGGCGCGGTACCGACGTGGCGCGCGAGGCCGCGTCGCTGGTGCTGCTCGACGACGACTTCACCGCGATCGTGCGCGCGGTGCGGCTGGGCCGGCGCATCTTCGACAACCTGCGCAAGTCGATGTCGTACATCCTCGCGGTGCACGTGCCGATCGCCGGCATGGCGCTGCTGCCGGTGCTGCTCGGCTGGCCCGCGCTGCTGTACCCGATGCACATCGCGTTTCTCGAACTGATCATCGACCCGGCGTGTTCGCTCGCGTTCGAGAACGAGCCCGCCGAGGCCGACGTCATGCACAGAGCGCCGCGCGACGCCGAGGCGCCGCTGTTCGGCGGCGCGACGCTGTGGCTGGCGCTGCTGCAGGGCCTGGGTGCGCTGGGGGTGGTGC
>JANNKS010000044.1:0-5807 GCA_031396425.1 Rhizobacter sp.
CCCTGGCGCTGACCTTGAACCTGGCCTATGCCGACCGGGACAACTCGACCTATGGCACCGCGTACTGGTTCGGCGCGCCCGAAAACCCACTGATGCGCAAGCTCAATCTGGCCGCGCGCACGCGCAACACCGGCGGCGCACGCGCCGACTGGGCAGTCTCCGAGACCGTCGGCCTTGGCTTGGGCGTGGACTATGCGAACGACGACTACAGGCAGACCCGGATCGGCCTGAACGAGGCCGAAACCCTCAACCTCACCGCAGACATCTCGGTCGCGCTGTCGGAGCGGTCCAGCTTCCACGCGTTCGCGCAGAGCGAAAGAATGAAGTCCCGCCAGACCGGCAGCCAGGCCTTTGCCACGCCCGACTGGACCGGCAGGACCGACGACAAGTTCGACGTGCTCGGACTGGGCGTCAAACATGCAGCGATTCCGGACAAACTCGACCTCGGCGCCGACATCTCGTTCTCGCGCGCACGCAGCGAGACGACGGTTCAGACCGGCGTGGGCGAGCCACCGTTCCCTGCGGCGAAATCATCGCGCGACGTCGTCAAGCTCTACGCGAACTACAAGGTCAACGACAGGATGTGGCTGAACGGAAGCTACTGGTACGAGTCTTACGGCTCGCAGGACTGGCAGCTCGACGGTGTGCAGCCCGGCACCGTTTCGAACTTGCTGGCTTTCGGCACGCAGGCGCCAGACTACCGCGTGCACGTGATCCGGCTGGCGGTGCGCTACAGCTTCTAGCAGCCTGTGCGCAGCCCGGCGCCGAACCGGCATTCACAGAACCGTCACGCTGCTTGGGTGCGCCGCCACGGTCCGCGACTGCGAGCACGCGGCGCCCGCGGTGCGAATGGAGTGGCCCTTCCGGTCGAAGCCTGATCCGCCACCTTTCGGCGCACTACCGCCTTCGCGGCCACCGGGCGCGGTTTCTTCCGGGGCGCCGCAGGGGCGCTTCTGGCCACCAGCTCCTCGAGCGCTGCAAGCAGTGCGGCGCTGAGCTTGCGCGCGTCGGGCACCGCACTTCGGGCGGTCGTGAAACCGAAGCCCATCGCGCCGGCGTAGCTCATCACGGTGATGTTCAGCCCGATGCCGTGCTCGGTGATCGACAGCGGCCAGTAGGTCGCCATGCGCGCTCCGGCGGCGTACAGCGGCACCTGCGGCCCCGGCACGTTGGAGATCACCACGTTGGCGATCGGCGGTATCGCGCCGGCGATGCCCGAGCGCCCGTACAGCGAGGCCAGGCCGTGCAGCAGCCAGGGCACGCCGATGGACGGGAAGTCGGTTGGAATGACGCCCTTGGCGCGCTTGGCCAGGGCCTTGACGGCACCCGCCGCATCGCGGATCGCACGCAGGCGTTTCACCGGGTCGGCGATCTGCGTGTTCAGGTTGACCAGGCTCAGCGTCGCCTGCGTCGTGTACTCGGTGTTGCCCGCTTCGCGCAGCGAAATCGGCATCGAGGCGATCAGCGGCTTCTTCGGAATGCCGCCGTGGTGCGCGAGGTAACGCCGCAGCGCGCCACCGCACAGCGCCAGCACGATGTCGTTGAGCTTGGCGTCGTGCGCAGCCGCCAGCTGCTTGAGCGTGTCGAGCGGAATCGACAGCGCGGCGAAGCCACGTTCGCCGGTGATCGGCACGTTGAGCGGCGTCTTCGGGCCGAACGAGAAGTTCTGGCCGAGCTGGCCCTTGGCCTGGCCCGGCGTGGCGCCGAACAGGCCGGCGAGCGTCTTCACAACGTCGGGCAGGTGCCGGACCAGCTTGATGTACTGGCCGACGTCGTGCTTCAACGCGGCGGCGGCGAGTTGGGCCAGGCCCGGATGCTCGGCGGGCTGCGCCTTGCTGCGCGCGATGCGCCGCGGCTGCGGGGTGATGTCGAACAGCGCCTGCGCCAGCAGCACGCCGGCCTGGCCGTCGAGCACTGCGTGGTGAACCTTGATGTAGTAGGCCGCCTGGCCCGATTCGAGGCCGTCGATGACGGCGAGCCGCCACAGCGGGCGGCTGCGGTCGAGCAGTTGTGAATGCAGCTCGCCAGCGCAGTCCTCGAGCTGCGCCTGCGTGCCGGGCCCGGGCAGGGTCAGGCGCTGAACGTGGTAGTCCAGATCGACCTGGTCTTCGTCCACCCAGACCGGGTTCGCCAGCTGCAGCGGCATCGGCACCAGCCTGCGCGTGAAGACCGGCGCGAGGTGCAGGCGTTTGCGCATCTGGCGCTTGATGTCGTCGTGGAAGTCGCCCGCATACCCGGCCGGCAGATCGAACAGGTGCAGCGATCCGACGTGCATCGGCGTCTCGGGCGTCTCGAGGTGAAGGAAGGCGCCATCCACTCCGCTCAGGGCTTTCATCGGCTGTATCTCCTTGGATTGAACGGGCTGATGTCGGGCTGCCATCAGGTTGCTGCGCACGATTCTCGCTGGCAATAGGCTTCGCGTCTGGAAGCGAGCACGGACCGAAGGCCGCCAACGCGACCGCGGGCCGCTACACTGACCGCGGTACCTGTCGCTTCAACCCGGCCGCGCGCTTCGCACAGACCGCCGCCCTCGGAGTGACGCCGACATTCTCGACCGCTGAAACCCATGGGCCCTGAATTCCTGAACCTCGACATCGAGGATCGACTCGCGGTAGTGCGCCTGAACCGGCCGGCGGCGCGCAACGCACTCTCGCAGGCCCTGATGCGCGAGCTCACGCGTTGCGCACGCGAACTGGCAGAACGCACCGACGTCGATGTCGTGCTCCTCACCGGCAGCGATGCGTGCTTTTCAGCCGGTGCCGATCTGCGCGACGCACGCGCCTGGGCCGACGAATCGCTGACCCTGGTGGCGCGGCGCGAGGTTGCATCGCTCGGCTACCGCATGTGCAAGGCGTGGGAAGAGATGCCGCAGATCACGATCGCGGCCATCGAGGGCTACGCCGTCGGTGGCGGTCTGGCACTGGCGCTGGCGTGCGACTGGCGCGTCGCGGCCGACGACGCCTTCGTCTCGCTGCCCGAGATCTCGCTCGGCATCCCGCTCACCTGGGGCACGATCGCGCGGCTGACCAACCTGCTCGGCCCGGCCCGGGCCAAACGGCTGACGATCCTGTGCGAACGTGTTCCTGCCACCGAGGCGCTCGCGATCGGCCTGGTCGACCACAGCGCGCCCAAGGGTCAGGCGCTGCAGAAGGCACGCGAGATCGCGCTGCAGACGCTGGCGATGCCCGCCGCGGCAGTGCGCATGAGCAAGGAATCGGTCAACGCCGTGGCGACCGCGCTCAACCACATCGGCGGCTACATGGCCCACGACCAGATCGCCCTGGCGGCCGCCAGCGCGGAGTCGCGCGCCGCTCGCGCAGCCGCGCTCAAGCCCAGGGCCTGAGGCCGGACGCAAAGGCCCGATTCCCGCACTCACTCAGGTGCCGGCGAGCCTGGCCTCCGCCGCGTACATGTCCAGCAGCTGAACGCGCGCCGCGCGCAGGCGCTCCGAGACGACGCCCATCAGGTGCAGCAGAAAGGTCACGCCCAGTTCGGCATCGGCTTTGAAGCTGGCGAGCAGCTGCTCGCCCTCGAACGCGAGCGCCGTCACGGGGCTGAGCGCACGCGCCTGGAAGTGTTTGCCGGCATGCGGCAGCAACGCCGACCAGTCGAACACGTCGCCGGCGTACAAGGTCTGCACGCGCATCACACGGCCGGGCGTTTCGAGTTCCAGCGCGACCATGCCCTCTTCAAGCAGGTACAGGACCGAATAGTCGTCGCCCTCGTGGAAGATCACATGGCCTTCCTCGAAATGCACCTGCTGCGCCAGCGACGCCAGCTTGGCAGTGTGCTCGGGCCGGAACCCGGCCACGAAAGGGTGTTTGCGGAGGATCGGCAAGAGGTCTTTTGTCATCGCTGGGCTCCCGTTGGGGTCGAACGTCGCCGAGTTGCCGTGCACCTGCGGCGCAACCGCGCGCACCTGCACCGAATCACCGGTCCCGATTCTGCGCTTGCAGCGCGTTGCCGACGTTTGACCGCCATCAACGCGGGGGCCCGGCGGCCCCTGCTGCAGCGCTGCCCGGTGCCGCCACGGTCGCCGTGCAACAGCGCTCGACCAGGTAGAGGATCGACTGGTACGGGAACGCCGCCTGTTCCGACAGCCCGATCTCGCAGGTGCGGCTGGTCGAATAGCCTTGCCTGCAGCTCGCGGGCAGCGCCGCCTTCAGGTGGCGCAACGCGTGTTCGTTCAACTCGGGGCGGATGAAACCGCGGTCGCCGGCGAAGCCGCAGCATTGCACCTCGTCGGCCGTCACCGCTTCGGCGCTGCACCGCGCCGCAATCGCCATCAGCTTGTCGACGCTGCCCATCTTGCGCACGCTGCACACCGGGTGCACCGCCACGGCCTGCGGCTGCGGCACGACGGTCATCCGCGGCAGCACCACGTCGTGCACGAAGTCGATGCTGTCGTGCACATGAAGCCGCCCTGCCAGATAACGCTTCATGCGATAGGCGCAGGGGCTGGTGTCGAACACGATCGGCCATCGCCCCCCCTCGCTCGCGTCACGCAGCGCAACTTCGAGCTCCGCCGACTTCAGGTTCGCGGCGTCCAGCAGGCCCTTGCTCTCGAACGGTTGCCCGCAGCATTGGCCGGCCAGCTCGGCCGGGTAGACCACGTCGAAGCCGGCGCGCTGGAACAGCCGCTGCGCGACCACCGGCAGCATCTCGATGCCTTCGTCACCGCGTTGCGGGCCCATGTTGCGCGCGGCACAACTGGGAAAATAGACGATGCGTTCGGTGCGCGTGTGCGGCGCCGGCCGCGGCACGAAGTTCACCGGCCGCGCGAGCGCCGGCGACCATTTCGGCAGGCGGCCTCCCGCGGCCTTGCGCAAACCGTCGAGCGCGCTCGTCATCACGCCGGTGCCGAAAACGCCATGCATCAGGTCGGCGGCGCCCAGGCCCAGCCGCACGCCCGCCGTCAGCCCGGCGTAGTGGCGCGCCGCGACGTGGGCGACCCGCTTGGCCAGCGGGCTGGCGCCGCGCCCGCGCAGGGACTTGATCAGCAGCCCGGTTTCGATGCCCACCGGGCAGGCGGTGGCGCACAGGCCGCAGGCGGCGCAGGTCTCGATGCCCTGGTAGTCATAGAGCGTCTTCATCTCGCGCGCATGCGCGGGCGCTTCGCCGCTGGCATCGAGCCGCGCGATCTCGCGCCAGCCGACGATGCGCTGGCGCGGCGACAGCGTCAGGCCGCGCGACGGGCATTTGGGCTCGCAGAACCCGCACTCGATGCACTTGTCGACCAGCGCATCGGCGGCGGGCAGCGGCTTGAGGTTCTTCAGGTGCGACTTCGGGTCGTCGTTGAGGATCACGCCCGGGTTGAGCAGACCCTGCGGGTCGAACAGCGCCTTGATGCGGCGCATCGCCGCGAACGCCTGCGCGCCCCACTCCATTTCCACGTACGGCGCCATGTTGCGGCCGGTGCCGTGCTCGGCCTTCAGCGAGCCGTCGTACTTCTTCACCACCATCGTGCACACCGCGTCCATGAAGTCGCTGTAGCGCTCCACCTCGGCCGCGCTGCCGAAGTCCTGCGTGAAGACGAAATGCAGGTTGCCTTCGAGCGCGTGGCCGTAGATGATGGCTTCGCGGTAGCCGTGCCGCTGCAGCAACTGTTGCAGTTCGAGCGTCGCTTCGGCAAGGCGCTCGACCGGAAACGCCACGTCTTCGATGATCACCGTGGTGCCGGTCGGCCGCATCGCCCCGATGGCGGGGAACATGCCCTTGCGAACGTTCCACAGCGCCGCCGATTCCGCCGCGTCGGTGCTGAAGCGCAGCGGCGTGACCAGCGGCATCGCCGCGAGTTGCTGCGCGAT
>JANNKS010000056.1:0-2678 GCA_031396425.1 Rhizobacter sp.
CAGCAGCACAGCAGGGCGATGCTGCGCAATCGCTGCCTCGATCAACGCGCGACGCTGCACCTGGGCCGCCACCACATCCGGGCGGGTGTTGTCGCGGCTCACCAGCGTATGGCCGTCGTCCATTCCCAGCGCCGGCAAGTCGATCAGCTCAATTCCTGCCGGCACCGGGACGCCTGGTGGAAGCCGACCGCCATTGAGGAAAACGACATGAAAGTGCTCGCGCAGCGCAGCGGCCAGCGCAAACGAACGCGTCAGGTGGCCGATGCCCAGCGAATGCTGGCAATAGAACACCAACGATGGCCAACCGGCCGACACTCGATCACGCATGACGTCGCTCCACAAGGGCAAGGTAAGCGCCGCGCGAACGCAGCAGGGTGTCGTGCGAACCCGACTCGATGACGCGCCCGCCCTGCATCACGATCACCTTGTCGTAGCCGGCCATGTCGGTGTAGTCGTGCGCAATCACGATCAGGGTGCGGTTCCTGTGCACGCGCGCCACCGCTTCGTGAATCAATCGGGCTGAAACTGCATCGACTGACGAAGTGGGCTCATCCAGCACCAGGATGGCGGGCTCCTTCACCAAAGCGCGAGCCAGGCACAGGCGCTGGCGTTGGCCACCCGACAGATTGGCGCCGCGTTCGCCGATTTCGGTGTCGTAGCCTTCGGGCAGGTCGATGATGAATTCGTGCGCCCGGGCATTGCGCGCTGCGGCTTCGACGGCATCGAACGGTGCGTCGGGGCGGCCGTAGGCGATGTTCTCGCGCACCGACACACCGAAAAGCATGTTGTCCTGCAGCACGATACCAATCTGGCGCCGCAGGCTTTCGCGCGCATAGCGCCGGATGTCGATGCCGTCGATCAGGATGCGCCCCTCCGTGGGCTCGTACAGGCGCAACATCAGATTGATGAGCGTCGACTTGCCCGCACCCGAAGGGCCCACCAGGGCGACGCGCTCGCCGGCACTGAACCGAAGCGAGACCTGGCTCAACACCGGCTTGCCGCCCGAATAGCCGAAGGAGACGTTCTCGAACACGATTTCACCGGCCGGGTTGAGCAGCTCGATGGCGTCGGGCGCGTCTTCGATGTCGGGTTCGATGGCCAGTATTTCGGCGACACGCTGCGCGCTGACGGAAGCCCGCGCGAACTTGGTCGACAGGCGCCCCAGGTCGCGCACGGGTTTGTACAGGCTCGTCACGTAGGCGACGAAAATGAGCAACTCGCCGGGTGTCAGGCGCCCTTGCAGCACTTCACGCGCGCCCAGCAGCACGGTGATCGCGGTGCCCAGCGCCGTGATGACGGCAATCGCCTTCACGACCGCACCGGTGGAACGCGCGCTGCGCATGCCACTTTCATAGTTCGCCTCGATCTCGGCCTGGAAGCGCGTTTCTTCGTGCTGGCCCCGGCCGAACGCCTGCACCAGTGCGATCGACGACAGCACCTCGTTCAGGCGCGACGCCATCCGCCCTTCCTGCTTTCGCTGCACGCGTGCGGCGTCGCGCACGTTGCGGTTCAACCATTGAATCACCAACAGCAATGGCGGCAAGGTGGTGGCCACGGCCAGCGCCAGTTGCCAGTTCAGCATGAACATCACGACCAGCATGGCCACGACGGTCAGGCCATTGCGCACGAAGGTCAGCGCCCATTCGGCGAACATGTCGCGCAGCAGGTTGGTGTCACTGGCCACCTTGCTGATCAGCTCGCCGGTGCGGTGGCTGCGATGGAATGCCAGCGACAGGCGCTGCAGGTGGGCGAACAATTCACCCCGCAGGCGCCAGGTGATGCGGTGCCCGACCCGGGCGCTGCTGTAAAGCTGCAGATAGGCCATCACACCGGAGGCCAGCGCAATCAGTGCGATCGCGCTGGCCATGGCCACCAGCGCCGCCCAGGTGCCCCAGCCGAGCACGTGGCTCACCGGGGCCACGGCGCCGGTGAGCGGCTTGGCCAGCAGGATGTGGTCGAAGATGATTTTCAGCGGCCAGGGCGCGAGCAGTTCGGCCAGCACCACGCCGACCGCGCCAAAAATCGCCAACGCCACGGCAAGACGTTGCTCCTTGAGGCACGCCATGATCAGCGCGCGCATCTGTCGCTTTGCAGGGTCAGACTTGATCGTCATGCGGCAACCTTCAGCAGCAGCGGCGATGCCAGTTGTTCACTCGCGGCCAGTCTGGCATCCACCAGAGTGCGCCAATCACGTTGCTGGTAGATGAACGCGCGGCTCGCCTGCAGCAGGGTCTGCACGGCGCGGTGCCATTGCAGCCACTGCGAATTGAAGAAGCGCGGCGCGACTGTGCAGTACCCTGCCAGCAACGATTCAACCTGGCTTTGACGGCGTGTCGCAGTCCCGCCCTGTTGTTCCAGCTTGACGATGAACTCGGCCAGGTCTTCCATGGGATTGCCGAGCGCAAATTCGTCAAAGTCAAACAGCACGACACGACCGGCATCGATCCAGACCTGTTCGGGATGAAAGTCGCCGTGGATCAGCGTCAACGGCGCATCGGGCAGATCGCGCGCCGCCAGGGACAGCCCTTCAGTGATCGCTGCGACACGCGAAGCAAGCTCGGGGACCGCACGGACGAGCTTCACCTGCCGGCGCCGTAGTTCGGCAAGCCAGTGCGACAGCGGCCGTCGGCTGTTGGTATCCAGGGGCGCCTGGTGCAGATGCGCCAGTGCGCGTCCCA
>JANNKS010000059.1:0-2535 GCA_031396425.1 Rhizobacter sp.
TCACCGCCGGTCCTCGCGCGGTTGCCAGCCCAGCGCCCGGCGCAGCATCAAGGGCCACAGCGCAACCATGCCGGGCACGAGCAGTAACTTCACGCGCATCGGCGCTGCGGCTGCAGCGGTGTCGATGCGGCGCAAACCACCCAGCAAGAGCGCGACCGCGACCAACAAACCGACCGCCAAGTAGGCTGCCAGCAACCCCAAGACAAGATCCGCGGCGAACAAAGACACGCTTCACCTCTCCGGCGTTAGCGCTCCGGCCACAACGGCCGATGGCGTCGCATTATGAGTCGCGCCGAACGGGCAAATCTGACACCCGTGTCAACGACCGGGCCGCAGAGCATCGTGAGCCGACGGTGGCGCAGCGCAGCCGCTCGCCCTGCGCCATTCCGAGGGAGCGCATTCCATCTGCCCAAGCGTGCGATACGTGGGCGACGACTCGCTCGTACAGAGCATTTGGTGGTTGTGCCGCGCTCGCGGCGTGGTGGCCAAAGTGACGGCGTTGCCGCTGCGCGCCGCGAGCAGCGCTGACCGCAAGGCCTTCGCGGCCGAGCTCAGGGCTGACATCGAACAAGCCCTTACACAATGAAGCGCCCTCGTCGTTGCATCGCCACCACCGCCGGCGCCTGCACGTCGATCCAGGTCAGGAAGTCCACGGTCTTGAACTCGCGGTCCAGAGCCGGCGGCCCGCAGATCGCTGAACCCAATGCAAGGTAGGCGGACAGCAGGCGCGGAATGCGCGGGGCAGGCGCTGTCACAGCGTCCAGCGGGCAGGCGAACTCTGGCCGCGGCTGCGTCTGCCACGCTGGCGGCGCCAGGTGGGGCAGAAGCTGCTGATAGGCCGCAGCGCCCACGGCCGCGTCTTGGGTGGTGAACGAGCTGCAGCCGATGAGGTAGCGTGCACCTTGGTCGCGCGCGTAGCTGCCGATACCCTTCCAAAGCAGGTTGAGAACCGCGAAATTGCGATGTCGGGCGTGGATGCATGCGCGCCCCAATTCGAGGATCTCGCTGCGAAGGGCCTCGAAGGGCGAGAGGTCGAATTCGCGCTCGCTGTAGTAGCCCAGCCCATCGCGGGCGCGTTGCCCAGTCTGCAGCCTGTAGGTGCCCACGACGCTGCCGTCGCCCGCGTCCTCGACGATCAGGTGGTCGCAGATCTCATCGAAGGGGTCGTCGTCCAGGCCAGTGTCGTACGAGTGCACCAAGCCTTCGTCGAGTTCGAGATTGAAGACTTCGAAGCGCAGCGCCTGCGCGGCTCTCAGGTCGGCACGGCTGGCTGCCAGGCGTGCCGAATAGGTCGGTGCCGACTGCGCGTGCGGTGTGGTCGATGGGGCGTGTGCGGGGTACGTCATGGGCGGACCTGCAAGTTGGCTGGACGGGTTGGATAGGCGCTCTAAGAGTCGCCAAACATCGGCTCGCGTTACATCAGTCGATGGGTGTAAACAAAACCTCTCCCACCCGACTATGGGCAGTGCTTGTGGCAGCGGTATGTCCCGACGCGCAGGCCGCCGGAGCAGATCAATGTCACAGGCAGCGGAGCGAAGCAAGGCAGACAAGGCGCGCGCCGCGCTGCCCATGCTCGCGAACCGGGCCACCAGGCTGCCGGGGCCGCCGCTGTGGACTGCGTTGGGCGTGGCACTTGCCGCAGTGGGCTGTGCGCCCCCCGGGCCGAAGGCTCCGTTGTCGGCCACGGAAGGCATGCGCAGTTCGATTGCCGTCGGCAGCCCGCCCGACACCCGCATCAGCTTTCTGCGCGCCGGCACGCCTGGGGGCCCTCGTGTGGTGCTCGTCCATGGGACGCCTGGCTCGGCCACAGGCTGGGCCGACTACTTGATGGCGCCGCCGGCGGGCGCCGATGTTGTTGCGCTGGATCGGCCCGGATTTGGGGCCAGCGCCCCGAACGGCCCGGTGACCAGCCTGGCAGCGCAGGCCGCGGCGGTCATTGCGCTCGTGCCGGCGGATGGGCGCCCGGTGGTCCTGCTGGGGCACTCACTCGGCGCGCCGATCGTCGCTTGGGCCGCAGCTCTGCTCGCTGCCGAGCAGCCAGAGCGATCCGTGTCGATCGTGATGCTGGCCGGGTCGCTGGACCCGCAGCAGGAACGCGTCCACGCCATGCAGCATGTCGGTGCCTGGTCGCCCGTGCAGCGGCTGCTGCCCCGGGTCATTCGCAACGCAAACGCCGAACTGATGGCGCTGAAGCCCGAACTCGAAGCGCTGGGCACGATCTTGCCTGCGGTGAGGGCGAAGGTCGTGATCGTGCATGGCACTGCCGACGAACTCGTCCCCGTGGCGAACGTACCCTACATGCAAGAGCGCTTCAGCGGCGCACGCTGCATCAGCACCGTGCTGCTCGAGGGGCAGAACCACTTCCTGCCGTGGAACTCGGAGCGCGAAGTTCGCGAAGCGCTGCGCGTGGCGCTGGAGCCCTCGTGTTGACTTCGTTCGGCGCCGAGCCTTCGGCCCTGCTGGCGTGGTTCCAGGCCGCGCTGGCCGGCATGGCAGCGCCAGCGGTCATTGCGCTGGTGCTGGCGCTGACGACGT
>JANNKS010000078.1:0-1941 GCA_031396425.1 Rhizobacter sp.
CGCCTGCGACTGCAGTTCGGCCATGCTCCAGACCTGATCGCCAAACAAGACCGCCGGGCGCGCCGCGTGTTCGCGCATGCGCGCCGGCAGCAGCGTGCCCAGCGTCGCCGCTTCGTCTTGGGACACCGCGGTGGCGTTCCAGTCGCGCAACCGAGTTTCTTCAACCGGTGTCAGGATATGCAGTTCGCCGATACTGCAGTCAGGTGCCAGCACGGCGCTTTGCAGCAATTTCCCGTAGCGATCGGCCAAGTCTTCGATGCTGGCATCGTTGTACAGGTCGGTCGCAAACGCCAGCTTGGCGGCGAGGCCGTCGTTTGCCTCGACCATCCAGACCGCCAGGTCTTCGACGACCGCCTCGACGGTTTCAGTGAGCGCGCTGGTCTGGATGTCGCCCCACGGCTTGGTGACATCACGGGTGTCCTGAAATGCGAACAGCGTCTGGTAGACCGGAAAGCGGCTTTCGTCGCGCGGAAGTTTGAGTTGGCGAACCACCTGTTCGAACGGGGCGTCGGCGTGATCAAGCGCCTCCAGCACCGCCTTGCGGGTGTTGCGCAACAGGACTCGAAAGCTCTGCTCCGGCCGCACGGCCAGGCGCAGCGGTAGAACGTTCGCGAAATAGCCAATCAGATCTTCGAGTTCGGCGTCGTTGCGGCCCCGCACCGGGAAGCCGACAACGAAATCGGTCTGGCCGGTATGTCGTTGCAGCAAGGCGTAGTAACCGGCCAGCACGACCATGAAGAGCGTCGCATCTTCGCTTTGGCCGAGCGCCTTGAGTGCTGCGGTAGTCGGCGCGGCAAGGCGCCAGTGGACAGCCCCCGCCTTGTGGCTGGGTTCGGGCGGGCGCGCATGGTCAGTCGGCAGGGCGAGCGGTTCACCGAGCGAGCTCAGTTTTTGGCACCAATGCCCCACCTGGGCGCGTGCCACGGGTCCTTGGGCCCAAGTCTGCTGCCAGGCTGCGAAATCGCCGTAACTGACACTCAACGCCGGCAGACGTGCGGTGTCGCCCTGGCACTCGGCCCGATACGACTCGGCCAGCTCGCGCAGCAGCACCGTCATCGACCAGCCATCAAAGATCAGGTGGTGCACCAGGAGGAGGAAGACATGCTCTTCGGCACTCAACTTGAACAATCGCAGCCTCAACAAGGGCTGACCGCGCAGTTCGAACGGGCGGTTGGCAATTTCGCCGATGCGTGTCGACAGTGTTCCCTGGGCCTGATCTGAGGGTAAGGCTGAGAGGTCTTCAGCCGGCAGGAGAGGCAGCCTGTAGGACGACAACACACGTTGGCTGACAGTGTTGTCGTCGGCTTGGTCGAAGACGGTGCGCAGACTCGTCTGGCGGGCCAGCAGCGCCTGCACCGCGCGGTCCAGCGCTTCGGCGTCGAGCCGACCGTGCAACCGCAAGCCGCCTTCGATGTGATAGTTGGGCCGACCCGGATGGAGCGATTCCATGAACCACAGGCGCTCTTGCATCAAGCTCAGCGGCGCACGTTCCTCCTCGGCGCGTGCCAGGATGCGGCCATGGGGCACCTCATGTACCGTCAAGGCTTCGAGGCGCCGCGCGAGGTCGGCCAAGCTGGGCGCGATGAAGTACTCACGCACCGGCAAGGTCAGGCCAAGCAGGCTCTTGACTTGGGAGGCCATGCGCATCAACAGCAGCGAATGGCCGCCCAACGCGATGAAGTTGTCGTCGGCGCTGACTTGGTCGACATGCAGCAACTCGCGCCACAACTTGGCCAGCGCCTGCTCCATGGCACTCGAAGGTACTCGGACCTCGCGCTTCATGGCAGCGCCAGCCGCGTTCGGAGCGGGCAAAGCGGCGCGATTGATTTTGCCGTTGGGCAGCAGGGGCAGCGCGTCGAGCCAGACGAAGTTCTGGGGCACCATGTACTCGGGCAGCGTCTGGCGCAGCCGCTCGCGCAGTTGCGCCGTTGCGATCTGCTC
>JANNKS010000090.1:0-2588 GCA_031396425.1 Rhizobacter sp.
CACCTCGGCTCCGGTGATGAGCGTCGGTCCGTCCGCGCCGAGCGCGGCCACGGCAAAGCTCATCGCCAGACGGTGGTCGTGGCGGGCGTCGACGGCACCGCCCGTCAGGCGTCGCGACCCGCGCACGGCGAACCCGTCGGGATACTCGTCGGCGTCGGCGCCCATGGCGCGCAGTCCTTCGACGAGCGCCGCAATGCGGTCGCTCTCCTTCACGCGCAGCTCGCCTGCGCCGCGCACCTCGATCGAGCCTCCGAAGGTGGCGAGGGCCGCCAGCGCCGGGAGCTCGTCGATGAGCAGCGGCACTTCCTCGGGCGCGATGACGACGTCCCGCCACGAGCCCGTCTCGACGTGCACCCGGCCCACCGGCTCGCCGTGCCACGTGCCGGTCCCGGTGGTCGTGACCGAGGCGCCCGCCCGGCGCAGGACATCGAAGACCGCGGTGCGCGTGGGATTGAGGCCCACCTCGTCGATGTCGATCGACGAGCCCGAGAGCCCGGCGGCCGCCACGGCCAGGAACGCCGTGGCCGACGGATCGCCGGGCACGCGCAGATGCAGCCCGCCAGCGAGGCCCGAGCCGCCGGCGACGCCGATGCGCCCGGGCGTCGAGTGGTCCACGCGCACGCCGAAGGCCGTGAGCGCCCGCTCGGTGTGGTCGCGCGTCGGTTCGGGCACCACGACCACCGTGACGCCGTCGGCCCGCAGTCCGGCCAGCAGCACGGCGCTCTTGATCTGCGCGCTCGGCACTTCCGGCGTATGCGTGATGCCGGTCAGGCGCGCGCCGGTGATGCACAGCGGCGGACGGCCGCCATCGGCCGCTGCGACGCGGGCGCCCATGGCCACGAGCGGCGCCATCACGCGCCGCATCGGTCGGCTCGAGAGCGACTGGTCGCCCACGAGAGTGGTTGAGAAGGGCTGCGACGCGAGCAGTCCTGCGAGCAGACGCATCGTGGTGCCGGAATTGCCGCAGTCCACGTCGTGGGTCGCGGCGACGAAGCCCTGGGGCCGTCCGGTGATACGCACCGTGAGGCCGTCGGGCCCCGGGGATCGCTGCACCAGGATGCCCAGGGCTTCTTCGGTCGCTGGTGAATTCTGGAACTCGCGCACCGCCTGTTGGGCGCGGTTTGCCGCGGCGACGTAGGCCCCGCGCCGGAAGTAGTAGCGCGCCACATGCACCTCATAGTCGGCGAGTGAATTGACGATGAAGCTCATGCGTGCCCGCGCATCGGGCACATAGGTGGACTGAGGGAACTGGTCAACCAACTGGCGGAACGCCTGATAGGAGTCGCGCGACGCCTGCTGGTCGCGTTCCGAGAGTTTTTGCTGCGACAGGTTGCCGAAGATTCCCAGGTTGTCGTTGAAATTGACGATCCCCTGCAGGTACAAGGCGTAGTCAAGCGCCGGGCTGGTGGGATGGAGCTTGATGAAGCGCTCGAGGATGGCGAGTGACTGCGCCTTCTCGCCGCTCTTGTGCAGCACGTAGGCGCGTTCAAGTTGTGCCTGTTGCGCGAGAATCGTACCGGCGGCGCGCCCCTCGAGCCGCTCGAACAGCTTGGCTGCACGGTCATAGGCGCCGTTCTCGGCTTCCTGCTTCGCTTCGGAGTAGAGCTTTTCCAGGTTCCAGCCGGCGGTTTCGTCTTTCGGGGTGGACCCGCACCCTGTCATCAGCGCCGCCGCGCAGATCGAGGTCAGAATCGAAGCGCAGCGCCGCTGCAGCGCACCCAACTTGTTCAAATGTTTCAGACCCATTGAGCTGGCACCTGTGAGACTGCAAGATCGAGCCCCGAGTATAGGGTTGCCGCCGTGAGCGGCTCCGCCGCATTGCCGACCTCGGAGGCGGGCGCGGACGACGCCGAAGCCTTCCTCGTCGAGGAGCCTGAGTTGCGCCTCGCTACCGTTGCCTCTGCGCTGCATGGCCAGCGACTCGACAAAGTCCTGGTCACGCTGGCCCAGGAATTTTCACGCAGCCACCTGCAGAACCTTGTCGCGGCGGGCCATGTCCGGGTGGCGGGCCGGGTGGTTGACGTGTCGTCCAGCAAGGTTCGCGCCGGCGAGTTGATTGAACTGAGTCTGGTCCCAACCGCCGAGAGTCAGGCCTTTCGGGCCGAACCGCTGCCCATCGCGATCGTCTTCGAAGATGCCCATCTGATGGTCATCGACAAGCGCGCCGGTTGGGTGGTGCACCCCGCGGCGGGCAACTGGTCGGGAACGTTGTTGAACGCGTTGCTGGCCCACCACCGCCAGGCGGCATCGCTGCCACGCGCGGGCATCGTGCACCGCCTCGACAAGGACACGTCGGGCCTGATGGTTGTGGCCAAGAGCCTTGCAGCTTTCACGGGCCTGTCGCGTGCGATTGCCGAGCGCAACGTACACCGCGAGTACCAGGCGATCGCGCACGGCGAAGTGCCGGTGCAGCCCTACAGCATCGATGCGCCGATCGGGCGCGATCCACGCCTGCGCGTGCGCATGGCCGTGGTCGCACAGGGCAAGGCGGCGCGCACCGATATCACGCGGCTGGCGTTGAAAGACGGACTGAGTGCCTTGAGCTGCAGGCTGCACACCGGGCGCACCCATCAGATTCGGGTCCATTT
>JANNKS010000092.1:0-3431 GCA_031396425.1 Rhizobacter sp.
AGTTCGATGTCACACGTGAGCGGATCCGCCAGATCGAGGCCAAGGCGATACGCAAGCTCAAGCACCCGAGCCGCTCAGACAAACTGCGCACGTACCTGGACAATCTTTGATTGGCCTGGGACACGCCGCCGCGGGCGGTGGCAGTCACGTCCCCAGCGCGCGCCGCGGGCACAAGCTGCGCACCTGCCTCGATAAGGTCGAAGCTGGTGTGGGCCAACGGCGATCGTCAAGCCTGCTGGCGAATTCCGCCGCGGCGTGCTCGCGCTGCGTGATAATTCCGCCCAAATGCACCGCCCGCACTGCGCATGACCCAGATCGTCGAAGGCACCATTCTGTTCGCCGACCTGCGCGGCAGCACTTCGCTTTACGAGACACTGGGCAACACCGAAGCCACCGCGGTTGTGACGCAGAGCGTCGCGTTGCTCGATGGCATCGTGCGCAGCTGCGACGGGCGCGTCGTCAAGACCCTGGGCGACGGGTTGATGGCAATGTTCTCGCGTTCGTCATCGGCGGTGGCTGCCGCCGACGAAATGCACGAATCGCTCGAGCGTCTGGGTCCTGCCAGTAACGCAACGCCCAACCTGCCGCCGCTCAAGCTCCAGGTGGCACTGGCCCATGGCGAAGTGGTGGAGATGGCCGGCGATCTGTTCGGTGACGCCGTCAACGTCGCGGCGCGCCTGCTTGACCATGCGGGCGACAATGAAACCCTGGTGACGGTGACCGTGCTGGCGAATCTGAGTGAATCGGCGCGGTCGCGTTTTCGCAGCCTCGACCGCATGCAATTGCGCGGCCGCAACGAGCCGGTGCATGTGCATCTGCTCGAGGCGACGCGCCGGTTCGGGGACACCGCCACGACCGCTTTTGGCGACATGGCGGTTGCGCCCGAGCCTGAAGGCATTCGCCTGGTCTGGCTCGATTTGAATCGGGTCTACTCCGGCACCAACCTGCCCGTCGTGCTGGGGCGCAGCCCGCAGGCCACCTACTGCATCGACGACAACCGCGTTTCGCGTTCCCACGCGCGCATCGATTGGCATGGGGGCACGTTTCAGCTCACCGACCTGAGCTACAACGGCACCTACGTGCGCTTCGACAATGATCCCGAAATCATCAGCCTGCGGCGGGGCACCTGCACCTTGCACGGCAGCGGGCAGGTCGGGCTGGGCACTCCGCCGGTCGACTCCGAGAGCCCGACAGTGCGCTTCGAGGTGCTGAAATTCGGCGACACACAACCGCAGCGCGTCAGTGAATTCGACGACCATCATTGAAGCCCGCGAACGTCGCCGCACCCTTTGCTGAAGGCGCTGGCCAGCCTCATCAACGACGCGTTCACTCGCCCAGCCCGCGGGCCGCGTCTCTGGAACTCCATGCGTTTCGCCACTGAACCTGCCCTCGCCCACGGCAGCGAGCCACGCACTGCCGTGTTGTTGTGCAACCTGGGAACGCCCGATGCGCCCACGCCCGCCGCACTGCGACGCTACCTGCGCCAGTTCCTCAGTGACCCGCGCGTGGTCGAGATTCCGCGCCTCATCTGGTGGCCCATTCTGCACGGCATCATTCTTCGCCTGCGGCCCGCCAAGTCGGCACGCAAGTACGCCAGCATCTGGACTCCCGAAGGTTCACCCTTGCTGGTGTGGACCGAGAAACAGGCCAGGATGCTGCGTGGCTACCTCGGCGAGCGGGGCCACCACGTGCTGGTGCGTTTTGCGATGAGCTACGGCAACCCGGGCTTGGGCACCGTGCTCGACGAACTCAAGGCGCAGGGCGTCACCCGCGTTCTGGTGTTGCCGCTGTACCCACAGTATTCGGGCCCGACCACCGGCAGCGTCATCGATGCGATCGGCGCCTGGACGAAGCGGATTCGCGCGCTGCCTGAGCTGCGCTTCGTGAACCACTACCACGACGACGCCGGCTACATCAGCGCGCTCGCCCGCAGCGTCAGCGACCATTGGCAAGCCCACGGCCGACCCGACAGGCTGGTGCTGAGTTTTCATGGCGTGCCCAAACGCACGCTGCTGCTCGGCGATCCCTACCACTGCGAGTGCCTGAAGACCGCGCGCCTGCTGACGCAACAGCTGGGCCTGCCCGCCGAGATGGTGAACGTCACATTTCAGAGCCGCTTCGGCAAGGCCGAATGGCTTCAGCCCTACACCGAACCGACGCTGGTCGCACTGGCCCAAGGTGGCGTCGCCCGCGTCGACGTGCTGTGCCCCGGTTTTGCGGCGGATTGCCTGGAAACGCTTGAAGAAGTGGCCGGCGAGGTGCGCGAAGCTTTCCTGCACGCTGGGGGCAAGGAGTTCCACTACATCCCTTGTCTGAACGCGCGCCATGAGTGGCTGGTGGCCCTGGCCGATCTGGCGATCTGCAATCTGCAGGGCTGGAATACGACCGTCAAGGCAGACCCGGCGCAACTCGAAGCGCAACGTTCGCGCGCGCTTGCTGCGGGTGCGACGCGCTAACGGCCAACCCGGCGCGTCAGCCGAATCGGTCTGCGCAAACGGTGATCTACAACAGCCCGAGCTCTGCTTGGGCTGCCGAGCTTCAAGCGCGTCGTCGCACGACTGACCAGACCCGCGGCAACACCAGCAGCCCCACGATGATGACCAGCAGGGTCGCCGACATTGGGCGCTCGAGGAACACCGTCCATCTGCCTTCGCCGATCGACAGCGCGTTGCGCATCTGCGCCTCGGCCAGCGGCCCGAGGATCATGCCCACCACGACGGGTGCGGTGGGAAAATCGAAGCGCCGCATCACCACCCCGAGCAGGCCGATCGCGTACAGCAACACCAGGTCGAATGCCGACTGGCGCATGCCGTAGACGCCCACGGTGGCGAAGATCAGGATGCCCGCATAGAGGTGCGGCTTGGGAATCTTCAGCAGCTTGACCCACAGCCCCACGAGGGGCAGGTTGAGGATCAGCAGCATCACGTTGCCGATGTACATCGACGCGATCAGCGCCCACACCAGCGCGGCGTTCTTGTCGAACAGCTGCGGGCCGGGCTGGATGCCGTAGTTCTGGAAGGCACCGAGCAAAATCGCCGTCGTGTTGGAGGTCGGTATGCCCAGCGTCAACAGTGGAATCAAGGTCGCGGTCACCGCCGAATTGTTCGCGGCCTCCGGGCCGGCCACCCCTTCAATCGCCCCGGTGGTGCCGAATTCCTGCTTGTGCTTCGAGAGCTTCTTTTCGGTGGCATAGCTCAGGAAGGTCGGGATCTCGCTGCCGCCGGCCGGAATGCAGCCGAAAGGCGTGCCGATGAAGGTGGCGCGGATCCACGCCGGCCAGGAGCGGCGCCACTCCGCGCCGGTCATGTGCACGCGGCTGAGCTTGTTCTGCGTCTCCACCGTGCGCGCTTCGTAGAGCACGAAATACAGCGCCTCGGCCACCGCGAACAGGCCCACCGCGATCAGCACCACCTCCAGCCCATCCATCATTT
>JANNKS010000176.1:0-4950 GCA_031396425.1 Rhizobacter sp.
GCCGCACCAAGAAGCGCGTGTTCCGTAATCTCTGGATCGCGCGCATCAACGCGGCCAGCCGCAACCTGGGCCTGACCTACAGCAAATTCATGGCCGGCCTGAAGAAGGCGTCGATCGACATCGACCGCAAGGTGCTCGCCGATATGGCGGTGCACGATCCGGCCGCCTTTGGAACGATCGTCGAAAAGGCCAAGGCCCACCTGGCTCAGTAAAGGCAAATCCCCCGCGCAGGCACAACGCGCGTGGTGTACGACAGGCCCGAGCGCAAGCACGGGCCTCGCTGAACTCTCAGGCCGGCCGACAGGACGGCCTTTTTTCTGGCTCCAGACCCGATGAACGACCTCGAACCCCTGGTACAGCAGGCGCATGCCGACTTTGCGCTTGCGTCAGCCAGCGCCGAGCTGGAGGATGCGAAGGCCCGCTATCTCGGCAAGGCCGGGGCGCTGACGCAGCAGCTCAAGGCCTTGGGCGCACTCGCGCCTGAGCAAAAGAAAGCGCGCGGTGCACTCATCAACCGGGCCAAGGAGCAGATCGAAGCGGCCTTGCAGGCGCGCCGCGACGAACTGGCCAATGCCCAGCTCGAAGCGCAGTTGCGCGGCGAAGCGCTCGACGTCACCCTGCCAGGCCGCGCGCGTGGAAATGGCGGCGTGCACCCGATCTCGCGTGCGCTCGAGCGCATCGAGGCGATCTTCGGTTCGATGGGTTTTGATGTCGCCGACGGTCCGGAGATCGAGACCGACTGGTACAGCTTCACTGCGTTGAACAACCCCGAGAACCACCCGGCGCGTTCGATGCAGGACACGTTCTATGTCGACATGAAAGACAGCGTCGGGCAATGGCTGAACCTGCGCCCGCACACCTCGCCGATGCAGGTGCGGTACGCGCGCGCCCATGCCCGAATTTACGAAGGTCAGGCGCACATTCCTGACATCCGTGTGATCGCACCGGGTCGCACCTACCGGGTCGACAGCGACGCCACCCATTCGCCGATGTTTCACCAGGTCGAAGGCCTGTGGGTCGGCGAAGACGTGAGCTTTCGCGACCTGAAGGCGATGTACCTGAGCTTCATCCAGGCGTTCTTCGAAACCACCGAATTGCGCTTGCGGTTCCGGCCGAGCTACTTCCCGTTCACCGAGCCCAGTGCCGAAATCGACGTGATGTTCGAGTCCGGCCCGTTGCAGGGCCGGTGGCTCGAGGTCTCGGGCTCCTGCCAGGTGCACCCGCAGGTGATTCGCAACATGGGGCTGGACCCCGAGCGCTACATCGGCTTTGCGTTCGGCTCGGGAATCGACCGCCTGGCAATGCTGCGTTACGGCATCAGTGACCTGCGCCTCTTCTTCGATGGTGACTTGCGCTTCCTGCGTCAGTTCGCCTGACCCACCCAGAGTTCTGCGATGCAGTTTCCCGAATCCTGGTTGCGCGAGTTTTGCAACCCATCGTTGCCCAGCACGCGGCTGGCCGATCTGCTCACCATGTCGGGCATGGAGGTGGAAGAGTCACGTCCTGCTGCGCCTGCCTTCAGCGGTGTGCTGGTTGCCAAGGTGCTCGAAGTGGCGCGCCACCCGAATGCCGACCGGCTCAGCGTGTGCCGAGTGGATGCGGGCACGGGCGCCATCCTCAACATCGTCTGCGGTGCACCCAATGTGCGTGCCGGAATCAAGGTGCCGTGCGCCATTGTCGGCGCGCTGCTGCCACCGCAGCAGGACGGTGCCGCATTCGAAATCAAGACCGGCCAATTGCGCGGCGTGGAAAGCCAGGGCATGTTGTGCTCGGCGCGCGAGCTGAAGCTGTCCGACGATCACGGCGGCCTGTTGATCCTGGCCGACGACGCGCCGGTGGGGCAGGACATCCGCTCGTTTCTGAACCTGGACGATGCCATCCTGACACTCAAGCTCACGCCCAACCTGGCGCATTGTCTGAGCGTGTACGGCGTGGCCCGCGAAGTCGCAGCGCTCACTGGGGCGAAGCTGGTCACACCACATTTCCCGCCCGTGGCGGTGAAACATCGGCAAACCCTGCCAGTGAAGATCGAAGCGGCCGATCTGTGCGGGCGCTTCTCGGGGCGGGTCATTCGCAACGTGAACCCGAAGGCCACGACTCCCGCCTGGATGGTCGACCGCCTGGCACGCTGCGGGCAACGTACCGTCAGCGCGCTGGTCGACATCTCGAACTACGTGATGTTCGAGTACGGCCGGCCGACACACATCTTCGATCTCGACAAGATCCATGGCGGCTTGACGGTTCGCTGGGGCCGCGCGGGTGAAACCCTGAAGCTGCTCAACGGCAATGTGGTGGAAGTCGATCCCCAGGTCGGCGTGATCGCCGATGACGCGGCGGTCGAGTCGCTCGCCGGAATCATGGGCGGTGACGCCACCGCGGTGTCCGACGACACGCGCAACGTTTACGTGGAAGCAGCGTTCTGGTGGCCCGAGGCCGTCGCCGGCCGCTCGCGGCGCTTCAACTACACAACCGCCGCCGGGCATCGTTTCGAGCGTGGGGTCGATCCGGGCCTGACGGTCGAACACATCGAACGCATCTCGCAGCTCATCATCGACGTCTGCGGCGGCGAAGCCGGGCCGGTGGATGACCAGACCGTCGCGCTGCCGAAAAACGAACCCGTCACGCTGCGCGTGTCGCGCGCGGCCAAAGTGATCGGCATGCCCGTCACACAGGCCGACTGCGAAGGCGTCATGCAGCGGCTGGGCCTGAAGTTTTCGAGTGCACCGAACCTGATCACCGTCACCCCGCCGGGCTGGCGCTTCGACCTGAAGATCGAAG
Organism: Rhizobacter sp.; assembly: GCA_031396425.1. Classification (GTDB taxonomy): domain Bacteria; phylum Pseudomonadota; class Gammaproteobacteria; order Burkholderiales; family Burkholderiaceae_C; genus JAEMQF01. The sequence continues at coordinate 2,779 of JANNKS010000176.1, forward strand.
AAGATCTGATCGAAGAGGTGATTCGCGTGCGTGGCTACGACACGCTGCGCAGTGCTGCGCCCCGTGCTGCGTTGACGCCGCTGGTGGCAAGTGAAAGCCGACGCACCGGCGCCAGGCTGCGGCGCGACATGGCCGCCTTGGGCTACCAGGAAACGATCAACTTCAGCTTCGTCGAAGAGCGCTGGGAACGTGAGTTGGCCGGCAACCCGCAACCGATTCGCGTGCTCAACCCCATTGCCAGCCCGCTGTCGGTGATGCGCTCCAGCCTGCTCGGCAGCCTGATCAACGTGCTGCGCTACAACCTGGCGCGCCGCAGCGACCGGGTGCGGATCTTCGAGCTGGGCCGCGCCTACATTCGCAACCCTGCCATCCAGGACGACGATAGCCACGTGGCGGGTATCGACCAGCCCTTGCGGCTGGCCGGCCTGGTGTGCGGCGGTGTGGATGAGGTGCAGTGGGGCGCCAAGGAGCGCGCCGCCGACTTCTTCGACGTCAAGGGCGACATCGAGGCATTGTTCGCGCCACGGGCGCTGCGCTTCGTGGCCGCTGCGCACCCGGCGCTGCATCCGGGGCGAAGCGCGCGCATCGAGCTTGATGGCCGAACGGTCGGGCACGCCGGCGAATTGCACCCGAAATGGCGCCAGGCCTATGACTTGCCGGCCGCGGCCGTGCTTTTCGAACTTGACGCGGCAGCCTTGCTGGGACGCAGCCTGCCCAAGTTCGCGCCGCTGCCGCGCCAGCAGTCGGTCTGGCGCGACCTGGCGGTCATCGCCGGCGAGACTGTTACGCACGACATGCTGGTTCAAACCGTTGCCGCCGCAGGTGCGCCACTGGTACGCTCGACGCGACTGTTCGACATCTACAAGCCGTCGAGCCCGGGCAGCGAAGTTGCTGCCGGGCACCGCAGCCTGGCGTTTCGGCTCGAGCTGCGCGACGACGACGTCACGCTGACCGACGAACGGGTCGAGCGGGTCATTTCGGACGTGTTGAGTGCATTGCAGCGCGACCACGGCGCGCGTTTGCGGGCCTGAGGCCGGGTTGATTGGACAGATGAGGGCCACGGATGCGAACTCGCACGTGGCAAGGGGAGACAACGACAATGACCGAGACCGACAAGCTCAGCAACCGCGTGGCACTGGCAACCATTGAAACACCCACGCTCACCAAGGCCGAGTTGGCCGAGTTGTTGTTCGAGCGGCTTGGGCTGAACAAGCGCGAGTCCAAAGACATGGTCGAAGGATTCTTCGACATCATCCATGCCACGCTCGCGAGTGGCAGCGACGTCAAACTGTCGGGTTTTGGCAACTTCACGATCCGGCGCAAGGCGCCACGCCCGGGTCGCAACCCGCGCACCGGAGAAGCCATCCCGATCGCTGCGCGCAACGTCGTGACCTTCCACGCCAGTTCCAAACTCAAGGGAGTCGTGCAAGGTGACATACCCGCCGGAGACGAGTTCGAGTAAAGTCTAGCTTTCTCTGCGGAACTTATTGATTCTTATGGAGAATGCGCTCCCTGAAATCCCGGAAAAGCGTTACTTCACGATCGGTGAAGTGAGCGAATTGTGCGGCGTCAAGCCGTACGTGCTGCGCTATTGGGAACAGGAATTCAGCCAGCTCAAGCCGACGAAGCGGCGCGGCAACCGGCGCTACTACCAACACCACGAGGTGCTGCTGATCCGCCGGATTCGCGATCTGCTTTACGACCAGGGCTTCACGATCAGCGGAGCGCGCAATCGCCTGCTGGAGCATCCGATGCGCGAAGTCGCGGTGGCTGCCGGCTTGAATGACACGAAACATTCGAACTCGTTTGAAGAGCCGGCCATTGCGTTGGCACTCAACCTCGGCGGCACGAGCACTCTGTCCATCCCGGCCCCTGCGCCTTCCGTCAATGGAGAGTTGACTGCGGAACAGATGCGCGACGAATTGCTTTCGATTCGAAGCTTGCTCGGGTCTTGAATCGCAAACACCGTGTCGGTGCCAACCCGCCAAGTGCCTATAATCCGTCCGATGTCGGGGCGTAGCGCAGCCTGGTAGCGCACTCACCCAAGGGATTTCGCCAGACCAATAAGCAATGTTTGCCATGCTCGGTGTGCCGCCGCTATACCACCTCCCAATTTCACCCAACGGCCTGACGACCCAGTCAGTCGGATACGGACCCACGTCAATGACGAAA
>JANNKS010000181.1:0-6983 GCA_031396425.1 Rhizobacter sp.
GCCAATGCCCGGTGCACCCGACGTTCGGGCCGCAGTTCCACGAGTTCGCGAAGAAACACAGCGACACGGTGCGCCGCCATGGCGCCAAGCCGGTGTTCTTCATGTCCTGGGCCTATGCCGACGCGCCCGAGATGACGGCCACGCTGGCAGACGCCTACACGCAGGCGGGCAATGCGAACGACGCGTTCGTGATTCCGGTCGGCCTGGCGTTTGCGCGCGCGATTGCGCAGAACCCGCAGGTGAATCTGTACGCGCTCGACAAGCGGCACCCGAGCATGCTCGGCACCTACCTGTCGGCGGCAACCGTCTACGCGGCGCTGACGAAGAAGTCGCCGGTCGGCGTGCCGTACACGGCGGGGATCGACGAACCCACCGCACGCTTCCTGCAGGGCGTCGCCTGGGAGACGGTGTCCGACTACTACAAGCCGTGACGTGGCGTTTTCAGTGGGCGCTTGATCTGCCCGCCTGCCGCGGCGCGGGTCGGCGCTGATGTGCCGGCGAGCGCGATGGCCAGCCGGCCCTCCAGCACCTGAAGCTGCACCCCGGCAGCGCCAGTCTGCATCAGCAGGTGCGTGCTGCCGGCGGCGAACGTGCCGTCGCCGCGGCCCAGCAGCAGCAGCGCCCGCTCACTGGGTGCGGCGGTGTCGATCGTGACGATGTCGATCAGGCCGTCGCCGTCCACGTCCGCGGCTTCGGCTTGCGCGGCCTGCAGCGTGAACGCCGTCTCGACCCGACGGTACAGTCCGTCGGACTGGCTCAGGAACAGGATCTGGCGGCAGCAGCCCGGCGGTGCGTCAGCGGGTGAAGGCGATGCGGCGGGCGCGCCCTGGCACGCCACGTAGATGTCGGGCTTGCCATCGAGGTTGAAGTCGGCCGTGATCGCCTGGCTCGGACCGCTGCAGCTGAAGCGCTCGCCCGGATTGGGCAGCAACTCGGCACTGCGGTCCACCCAGTGGCCGGCGTCGTCGAGTGCCAGGAAGTAGGCGTTTGCGGCGGCGCCTGACGGGGTGGCGGCCATGTCGTGGTTCGAGCCACCCGTGACGAACACGGCCTGGCGGCCCTCCTGGAAGAAGTCGCCAACGGCCAACAAGTCCTCGGTGGCGTCGTGTTCGAGAACGTCGAGCGCGGCGCCGCCGAGGTGGCGAACGCTGGGCAGCCGCGTCGGGTCGAAATCGATGCGGCGCCGGTTCTCGAGCGAGCTGGCGGCCACCGGAAGCGGCACGATCAGCGTGACGGCTTTCTCGACCCGGCCGCCGGCGCCCTGGCAGCTCACGCCAAGCCGGTGCTGACCCGCCGCCTTGGGCCGCACGACGATGCGCGTGCCCAGCTGCACCATGCCCGACAATTCGCCCTCGCCCCGGCAGTCCGTGGCGCCGATCGCGGCGATGTGCAGAACCGCGCGCTCACCGACGGCAACCCGGGTGCGGTCCAGCCACAGCATCAGATGGGGGGTGCCGCCGGGTTGCACTGCCGGACGCGCCGGGGTGGCTTGCCGGGGTGCCGGCCAGAACGACGCGCCGCCTGCCGCGCTGCCCAGCGCGCCGAGGCTGCGGTCGAGCGTTGAGTTGGGTTCGAGCCGCACCAGGGCGGGCGGGTGGGGCGGCGGGTCGCCCACGCTCAACAGATCGTCGCCGCCTGGGGCATAGGGCGGGGGTTCGCGGCTGCCGCCGGTGGCCTTGACAAGCGCCTTCGCCGGCCCTGGGCCCAGGCCGACGACCGGTGCCCAAGGGTGGGCTGCAGCCGGTGCAGCACCCGCCTCGGCCGCCGCGTGCGGCGCGCGCGGCAACGGCGGCGAGTCCGGGTGCGACGGGCCGGCCGAGCTTCCGCCTCCGGCAATCGTTGACAAGCCCGCGGCCAGCACGAGGCCGCAGGCCAGCCCGCGCAGTCTGGCGAAGCGGGTTCGGCGGGGGACGGCGGGCGGGGCAAACATACCTCCCTGGTTCTACCGTTCCCGACCCGGCGGCGATCGAGCGAACAAGCGGGTTGGGGCGCGCCAATTCCGGTTCGGCCGGCAATGCACGTTCGGCAGCGGGGGGCCGAGCCAGCGCAGGCCAGCGGCAGCCGTCGCACGACCGTGCAGCGCCCTGTGGCACCGCGCGCCGGCGCCTTGGCGTCAGCCCACCGCGGCCGGCAGCTGGCGCAGCGTGCGTACGCGCGAGCAGGTGATGATGACCGCCTGCACCACGAAGCCGATCGCCGCGACCACCAGGCAGGCCTGCTCGCCCCAGGCGGCGCCGATCAGGCCGCCGAGCGCGGCACCGAGCGGGCGCGCGCCCATGTTGACGGTGAGGAAGATCGCCGACACCTGGCCGAGCACCACCATCGGCGTGACGGTCTGGCGCAAGGTCGTCGACGAAATGGTCCAGATGATTGGGCCAACGCCGAACAGGAAGAACGACAGCGCGGCGAGCGCGCCGGTCGGCCAGCGAATCGACGCCACCATCACCAGCGACGCCAGCACCGAGACAAACGGCCCGAGCAGGATGGCGCTGCCGAACGACAGCGCACGCATGATGCGCGCCGCACCCAGCGCGCCCACCACCATGCCGGCCCCGTAACATGCGAGCGTGAAGCCCACGCCGCCCGCGTCCAGCCCGAGGCTGCGCATCGCGTAGGGCACGTAGGCGGCTTGCAGCACGAACCAGGCGATGTTCCAGGCGATCGCGGTGAACAGGATCGGGCGCAGCAGTTCATGCGTCCAGACCAGGCCGGCGCCGTGGCGCAGTTCTTCCCACACCTTGCGCTGGCGCGGTGCCCCTGCGGGCGGTTCGGGCAGGCGCAGCAGCAACGCCAGTGCCGCGGCCGACAGCACCGCGGCGAGCACGAAGGCCGACGCTGCGCCGGTCCAGGCCACCAGTGCGCCGGCCAGTGCCGGGCCGGCCGCGTAGGCCGCGCTGCGCGCCAGCTCGAGCCGCCCGTTCGCCGCCGCGAGCGCATCCGCCGCAACGAGCGCGGGCACCAGCGCCGGCGCGGCGACGCTGAAGCCCACCGTGCCGGTGGCGCCGATGAAACCAAGCGCGGCGAGCAGCGCGAACGACAGCTGCCCGCTCGCGGTGGCGAGCAACAACGCGATCAGCGCCACGGCGCGCACGCCCTCGGCAAGCACCATCAGGCGGCGGCGCGACCAGCGGTCGGCCAGCAAGCCGGCCGGAATCGACAACAGCAGGAACGGCAGCGTTTGCGCGGTGGCAAGTGCGCCGATCTCGCCCGGGCCGGCGCCGAGCGCGAGCACCGCGACGATGGGCACCGCAGCCAGGCTGATCTGCTCGGCCGACTGGGCGGCGAGGTTGGCCCCGGCGAGGCGGCTGAAAGCGGGGCTGAGCGGGGCGGGGGACATGGGCGGGGGTCACCAGGCGCTGGATTCGGAACGCAGCGGCCATCGTCGCCGCCGCCGGCTCGATTGTCTGGCCGTCAGCGGACCTGCAATTCAGGGCGGCGCCGCGTCACTTGTCCGCAGTGGGCCGGTGCGAAGTGCGCGGTTTGCCGAGGCAGCGCCCCTGCCCTGCTCAGCGCACGCTGGCGCGGTAGCATCGCCCCAGGCGTTCGTGCCACGACAAGATAAACACAAGGCAGGGAGACATGGGCACAGTGGATTCAGCGGTGCAGGCGCCGACGGGTGACCGCGTGGTCGCCAGGCTGATGCGGCCGCTGGAATGGTTGAGCGCGGCGCTGCTGACGGTGATCGTGCTGTTGCTGCTGGCCGGCGTGGTGGCGCGCTACGTCTTTTCGTTGCCGATGGTGTGGGTCGACGAGATCGCGTCGCTGTCGTTCCTGTGGCTGGCGATGATGGGCTCGGTGCTGGCGATGCACCGAAACGAACACCTGCGGCTGACGCTGGTGGTCGAGAAGATGCCCGCGCACCTGCGCGGTTACGTGCAGGCGTTCGCGCTCGCGGCGGTGGCCGCCACGCTGCTCGCGCTGGTCGTGCCTTCGCTCGAATATGCACGCGAGGAGTGGGCCATCCGCACCCCCGAGCTCGACCTGCCGAACGCGTTCCGGGTCTCGGCGATCGCCTTCGGCGTGCTCGCGATGCTCGCGGTGGTGGCCGTCTACGCGCTGCGCACCGTGACGCGGCGCCAGCTCGGTGCGGCGGCGTTGCTGCTTGCCGCATTGGCGCTGGCGTGCTGGGCGGCCTCGCCCCAGCTCCAGAAACTGGGCACGCTGAACATCGCGATCTTCCTCGTCGCCCTGGTTGCGGTGTGCCTGGCCGCCGGCGTGCCCATCGGGTTCTGCTTCGGCCTGGCGGCGCTGAGTTACCTGGGCTTCACGACCCAGGTGCCGCTGATGGTGGTGGTGAGCCGCATGGACGAAGGCATGTCGAGCATCATCCTGGTGTCGGTTCCGATCTTCGTGCTGCTTGGCTGCGTGCTCGACGGCACCGGCATGGGCAAGGCGATCGTCGACGTGCTCGCGTCGCTGCTCGGCCACATCAAGGCCGGCATGTCGTATGTGCTGCTCGGCTCGCTGTTCATCGTGTCGGGCATCTCGGGCTCCAAGGTGTCGGACATGGCGACGGTGGCACCAGCGCTGTTCCCCGAGATGAAACGCCGCGGCCACCAGCCGCGCGAGATGATCGCGCTGCTCGCCACCGGCGCGGCGATGGCCGACACGGTGCCGCCGAGCATCGTGCTGATCGTGCTCGGCTCGGTGGCGGGCGTGTCGATCGCCGGCCTGTTCCAGAGCGGCTTTGTCGTCGCGATGGTGCTGCTCGCGGCGCTGCTGGTGCTGGCGCGCTGGAAGGCGCGCGCCGAGGTGATGGAAGGCGTGCGCCGCGCCCCGTTCGCCACCGTGGGCCGGCTGCTGCTGATCGCGTCGCCCGCGCTGGTGCTGCCGTTCCTGATCCGCAGCGCCGTGGGCGGCGGCGTGGCCACCGCGACCGAGGTGTCGACGATCGCGGTGCTGTACGCGATGCTCACGGGAAAATGGATCTACGGCGGCCTGGGCGCGCGCCAGGTCTACAAGATGCTGGTCGATACGGCAGCCTTGAGCGGCGCCATCCTGCTGATTCTCGGCACCGCGTCGGCGATGGCGTGGGCGATCGCGCAAAGCGGCATCGTGCAGCAGCTCTCTGAATTCCTGACCACGCTGCCCGGCGGGCCGTACGCCTACCTCGCGGTGACGATCGTGGTGTTCCTGGTCCTGGGCTGCGTGCTCGAAGGCCTGCCGGCGATCCTGCTGCTTGCACCCATCATGTTCCCGATCGCGAAGAAGCTCGGCATCCACGACATCCACTATTCGATGGTCGTCGTCACCGCAATGAACATCGGCCTGATGATGCCGCCCATCGGCGTGGGCTTCTATGTCGCGTGCCGCATCGGCGCAGCCTCGCCCGACGACGTGATGGGTGCCATCTGGCCCTACCTGCTGGCGCTGCTGGTCGGGCTGATCGTGATTGCGGCGGTGCCGTGGATTTCGACCGTGGCGCTCTAGCGCGGCAGTGACCTCCCTCGACTCAGGGGGGGAAAGCGGAAAACCGCGTTTGGCGGGATAGCCAGCGCCGGCCCCGCTGGCTAAGCTGCAAGCCATCGACCCGCGCATGGTTGGGCGCTGCCAATCGGGCAGCCGACCGTGGCGGGCCAGGAGACGAGACCATGGCCAACGACCCCTCTGGCAATCCCGCGGGCAAGAACGCGGCCCCACCGGGCACGATCGATTTCGAAATGACCGACCTCGCCGACGCCCGCCGGGCGATGGACGAATTGCCCTCCGGCGTGGCCGAAGTGGCCACGCTCGCGCCGGGTTACTGGGAGCAGCGCCGGCGCCGGCCGAACCCGGGTGAACGCGCACTCGCCGGCGCCACGATCAACTGGTTGCTGGCGCTGCCGCCGGCGCTGCGGCCGCACATGCTGTGCGAACGTTATCCGCGCATCGGCAACGTTGTCGCCGCGGCCTGGGCGCATGCCGACACCCGCACCGCGTTGCTCGACGGCCTGGTCAATGACCCACGCCCGCGCCGCCAGGGCTTCCCCGCCGAGGTGCGGCGTGAACTCGAAGCCTTGTGGCTCGCGGTGACGGCGTCCAAGGGCACTGGAAAGCACTGAGTGTCGGGAGCGTGCTGCCGTCGGGAAACGCATGTTCGCTAATGCCTGGCTGCGGTTCGGCTTGTTGCTGACCGCGGTGGGCTTGCTCGCCCAGGCGGCGATGCCCGCCACCGGTGGCGAGCCACCGGCCTACGGCGAGCGGCTCGTCGCGCAGTACGAGTTGCCCCTGGCCGCGATCGATCGGTACGCAGCAATGGCAGCGGGCACCGGCCTCAAAGAGCCGGCGCGCGGCAATTCGATGTTTGCCGACCGGTCCCCCTGGGTCGGCGCCGCGCAGCCAGCGGGCGTCGGCCGCAACCCCTACACCCTGGTGTTCACGGTGCGCGGCGTCGCCAGGGCGGCGGGTGAGGTCCAGGCGCAGTGGCAGGCCGGCTGGCAGGTTCACGAGTCCCCGAGCGCCAGCCGCGAAGTGGTGATGGTGGTGCCGCGCATCGACAGCACCGCGGCTACCGCTGGCCAGGCGCTGACGCTGACGGCGAGCAGCCCGCGCGTCAGCTTCCGCGGCGAACGCAGCGTCGCGCCGATGCTCGGCCTGGTGCAGATGCACAACCTCGACATCCACGAGGTGCAGGTGCAGGTGTGGTCCGGCACCGCGCCCACGGCATGGGCCGTGCTGCCGTGGTCGCGCTCGACGCCATGAGAATCGCGCGGCGTTGACGCCTTCGAGGGCATGGACCGGCACGGCCGAACTCGCTCGGCCAGGGTGCGGCGGCGGGGCTCAAGCCAACTTGCCCGAATACTTCTCCAGCTTCGCCATCGCCTCGTCACCGAACTTGGCGCGCCACTCCTTGTAGAAGCCGGCTTTCGACAACGCGTCGCGGAAGCTCTTCACCTCGGGGTAGTTGAAGATCATGCCCTTCGCCTTGAGCTGCGCCTCCAGGCCGTTGTTCAGGCGCCGGATGTCGTCGCGCTGCGCCAGCACCGCGGCGGTGATGTGTTTCG
>JANNKS010000203.1:0-5276 GCA_031396425.1 Rhizobacter sp.
CGTCAAGGAAGGCGTCGAGCCGGGCACGCGCAGAAATGCGATGGTGCTGGCCGCATTTCGGGCAGACGTTGACGTTCTGCTCCAGGTCGTTCTTGTAGAGCACGGTCTCGCACGCCGGGCACTTGATCCACAAGCCTTCAGGAATCGTGCGCCGCTCACTCGGGTCGGTGGGCTGGATCTTGGTGGGCAGCAGTTTCTCGAGCCAGCTCATGAAGCTTGTCCTTTCCGTTTCAACAATCGAGGGCAGAACGTATCGAAGCGATGAATTCACCCGCACTCGCAGCAACCTGGTCACGCGAACACGATTCGAGGCGCTGCACCAGCGCAGAGCCGATCACCACTGCATCGGACACGTCGGCCACCGCTCTGGCCGAGCGCCCGTCGCGAATGCCAAAGCCCACGCCGACAGGAACCTTGACATGGGCCTTGATGCGCGGAATGGCGCTCGCCACCGCCTCGATGTCGATGTGCCCCGCGCCGGTCACGCCTTTCAGGGACACATAGTAAACGTAACCACTGGCCACCTGCGAAACACGTTCAATTCGTTGATCGGTCGACGTCGGCGCCAGCAAGAAGATCGGGTCGATCTGAGCTGCCTTCAGGGTGCGCGCGAAGACTTCACACTCCTCTGGCGGATAGTCGACCACCAGCACACCATCCACGCCGGCATCTTTGGCGTCCGCGACGAAGCGCTCGATCCCGTAGCGCTCGATCGGGTTCGCATAGCCCATCAACACCACCGGTGTGATCGGATCCAGGACACGGAATTCACGCACGCAGGTGAGCACCTGCTTCATGCCGATGCCCTTGGCCAGGGCGCGTTCGGCCGCTTTCTGGATCACCGGGCCGTCGGCCATGGGGTCGGAAAACGGCACCCCCAATTCGATCAGGTCGGCGCCGGCCTGGGCCATCGCGCGCATGATGTCGACGGTGGCATCGACATAAGGATCCCCGACGGTCACATAGGGAATCAGCGCCTTGCGGCCGCGCGATTGCAGCCTTGCAAAAGTGGCGGCGATGCGACTCATTTCGGGCCCCGCACGTGGGCGTCGGCACCCTTTACCGACTGGCCGCGGCACGACGGCCGGCAGAAGAACTCGGCGCCGGTGAGGTCGGCCACCGTGCCGATGTCCTTGTCGCCGCGGCCCGAGAGGTTCACCAGCAGGTGCTGATCGGGCCGCATCGTGGCGGCCATCTTCATCGCGTGCGCGACGGCATGGCTCGATTCGAGCGCGGGAATGATGCCTTCAGTTCGGCACAGGCGATGAAACGCGGCCAGCGCTTCGTCGTCGGTGATGCTCACATACTCGGCGCGGCCGATGTCCTTCAGGTACGCATGCTCCGGGCCCACGCCCGGGTAGTCCAGGCCTGCCGAAATGGAGTGCGTCTCGATGATCTGGCCGTTTTGATCCTGCAGCAGATAGGTGCGGTTGCCGTGCAGCACACCCGGCGTGCCCGCGCTGAGCGAGGCCGCGTGTTTGCCGCTGGCCAATCCCAGACCCGCCGCCTCGACGCCGATCAGCCGCGTTTTCTCATGTTCGATGTAGGGGTAGAACAGCCCCATTGCGTTGCTGCCCCCGCCCACGCAAGCGAGCACGGCATCGGGTTGGCGCCCGATCATCTCGGGCATCTGCTGCAGGCATTCGTCGCCGATCACGCGCTGAAAGTCGCGCACCATCGTCGGGTACGGGTGCGGCCCGGCCACCGTGCCGATGATGTAGAAGGTGTTTTCGACGTTCGTGACCCAGTCACGCATGGCCTCGTTCAGGGCGTCCTTGAGCGTCTTGGAGCCGCTTTCGACCGGAACCACGGTGGCGCCCAGCAGGTGCATGCGATAGACGTTAGGCGACTGGCGCTTGACGTCTTCACTGCCCATGTAGACCACGCATTCCATGCCGTAGCGGGCGCAGATGGTGGCGGTGGCCACGCCGTGCTGGCCGGCGCCGGTTTCGGCAATCACGCGTGGTTTGCCCATGCGGCGCGCCACCATGGCCTGACCGATCGTGTTGTAGACCTTGTGCGCGCCCGTGTGGTTAAGGTCTTCGCGTTTCAGGTGGATCTGCGCACCGCCGACTTCGCGGCTCAGACGCGCCGCATGGTAGATCGGGCTGGGCCGACCGACGAAATGCCGCAACTCGGAGCGGTATTCGGCCATGAAGGCGGGGTCGTCTCGCACTTCGGCGTAGACACGCTGAAGCTCATCGAGGGCATGGATCAGTGTTTCGGCAACGAAGGTGCCACCATAGGGGCCGAAATGGCCCCGGCTGTCGGGTTGTTGGTAGTTCACTTGGGTTCAACAGGTTCAGGCTTGAGCGGCTTCGCGACGGGAGTCCGCATCGCGCACCGCATCACAGAATCGCCGAATCGCAGTGGCATCCTTGATGCCTTTGGCTGATTCAACGCCGGAGCTGACGTCAACGGCCCAGGGCCGCACCTGCCGAAGGCCTTCGGCCACATTTCCGGCGTGCAACCCACCAGACAAAACGACTGGAAGGGGCACGTCTGAGGGAATGAGCGACCAATCGAAAGCCTTTCCACCGCCGCCATAACTTTCGACATTGGCGTCGAGAAGCAGGGCCTGGGCGTTTGAATATCTCGCCGCAAAGTCTATCAAATCAAAACCCGGCTGCATGCGCGCCGCCCGAAGATAAGGGCGCGCGTAGCGAACACAGGCTACTGGCGCCTCATCCCCGTGGAACTGCAGCAGCATTTGCGGAATGGCCGCGAGCGCTTCCAAGATGAAGGCAGCATCGGCGTTCACGAACAGCCCCACCGGCGTCACGAACGGCGGCAGACGTTCACTCAGTTCACGCGCTCGTGCCACGCTGACGTGGCGCGGGCTGCGTTCATAGAAGACAAAGCCCACCGCGTCCGCACCGGCCTGCACTGCGCAGTCCACATCCGCCTCGCGCGTGAGGCCACAGATCTTGATTCGGGTTCGGATGCTCAACGGGGAATCTCCGTGTGGGACGATGCGGTCATTGCCCATCCTGTGACGCTGCGCGCGTTTGCCGCCAACCTTGAAGGATCAGGGCAGCCAGTCCATCGCGGCGGTCCGGCTCGGTATAGCGTGGTCTGCATCGTAGTACGGGCCGAGAAAGTAAAGCCCATCCGGCGCAAAAGTTGGCGCAGCGATCGATCGCTGGCGCGCTGCCAGCACCTGCGCGACCCAGCCGGGCGGCTTGGCACCGCTGCCCACCGCCACCAGGCAGCCCATCACGTTGCGAACCATGTGGTGCAGAAAGGCACTGGCATCGAACTCGATGCGCCAGTAGGCTCCGCGGCGCGCGACCGTGATCGAGCGCAGCGTCTTCACCGGCGAATGGGCCTGGCACTGCGCCGAACGAAATGCGCTGAAATCATGCTCGCCGATCAAGTGCTGCGCGGCCGCCTGCATCGCCTCGCCTTGCAGGGGACGAAAGCTCCAACCCACCGCACCTGCCTCGAGCGCAGGGCGCACGGGCGATTCGAGCAGGATGTAGACATAGCGTCGGCCGCGCGCGCTGGCACGGGCGTGGAACCGCGCATCGACGCTGCGGCACCATTGAAGCGCTATGTCATTGGGCAGATAGCGGTTCGTGCCGCGCACCCACGACGCGTCTTCGCGTTCAAGTTCCGTATCGAAATGCACCACCTGATTGAGCGCATGCACACCCGCATCGGTGCGACCGGCACAGACCGACTTGACCGGGGTGTCGGCGAATTCCGCCAACGCCCGCTCGAGCCGGTCCTGGACGGTGTTGCCGTCCGGCTGGCTTTGCCAGCCCTGGTAGGCCAGGCCCCGGTAGCACACACCCAGAGCAATCCTCACGAGTGCTCCCGCCGCCGCACAGGGTGCAGCAGCTCAGCGTGCCGCTATCAGTTCAGGCCACCCAGAATGCTCTGCGCCCTGGCCCGAACCGCGCCCTCCGCGTTCGCGATCACTTCCTGCAGCAGTTCGCGTGCGCCTTCGATATCCCCGATCTGACTGAAGGCTTCGGCGAGCTCGAGCTTGCGCGCGATCGGGTCGCCTTCACCTTCGTCACCATCGAGGCGCAGTTCGAGATCTGCGAACCCGGAGTCGTGCGCCTGCGCCGCCTCGGCATGCAGCGGGCTCGGGCGCGACGGCGTCGGGTCCAGGTCGAGCGTGATGCTGGAAAGATCGAACTCCATCGGCCGCGACCGCGATGCGGCCGGCGGCGGCGGCGCGCCCGGTGGGTCGGAAGGCATCAACAAGCTCGGCGCAGGCTCGAGCTTGATGGTGTTTTCAATACGCCCTGGCATGTCGTTGATGTCGGTCTGGGGCAGGTACATCGCCGCCGGGCCGGTCGCCTTGGCCTCGCCGCCGCTGTTGAAATCAAGATCCAGATCGAGCCGCGAACTGTCGACGAAAGGTGAGCCAACCTTGGCGTTGCCAAACTCGGACGGCGACGGCAACACCGATTGCGGCATCGTGCTGGCACCCAGCGGCTCGTCGATCTGGCCAGAGTCACCCTGAGCCTTCTGTGGCGCGCCACCAGGCTGGTAAAGGGAATTTTCCGGATCGATCTCGATCCCCATTTCCTGGGCCTTGGCCCAGTCTTCGCCCTCGCCATGGGTCAATGAGTACAACTGCGTGGCCAGGAGTTCAAAGCCCTTGGTATCGCGACGCTTGGCGTAAACCTCGAGCATCTTGGTGCGAATGGCGAGGCGATCGGGGTTGCTGCGCATCGCCTCCTTGAGGATCTCCTCGGCCTGCAAGTCACGTCCATAGGCCAGGTAGACATCGGCCTCGGCGACCGGGTCCACATCACCAATGGCGTCGAGCTGGCTGAGCGAGTAGCTCATCGACGACGGGCTGCCCGTGGCCGGGGCCGGGGCATCCAGGGTGTCGATGCGCTGCCCGCCACTGGCACCGAAGAATGAGTCGGGCTGCAGCCGGCTTTCGAGGACGGTCGTCTCGCCCGCCGGCTTGCGCATGCGACCCCGCAGGCGGTCCAGGCCCAGGCCGGCGAGCAAGGCCACCAGCACGCCGGCCCCCGGCAGCAGCAGCGAGTTGTCCATCAAGGAGTCGAGCAGGCCCGGAGACTCGATCGGGGCTGGGGTGGGCTTGGCAGAGGGCGAGACCTCGGGCTGGCGCACCGGCAGCGTGGGGGCCAGCGCCGACGCGGCCGCTTCAGGCGCCGACACCACTGCGGCGGCCGGCGCCGCTGCAACGACCCCCGGCACCGCGGGCGCTGCGGTCGCCGCCGGGGCCGGCGATGTGGCGGCGGGTGCGGTGGCACCCTGCAGCTTCTTCAGTTCATCAACATTGCGGG
>JANNKS010000232.1:0-9500 GCA_031396425.1 Rhizobacter sp.
CAATGCCTTCGACGTGATCGGCCGCTTCACGCACATGGACGTCGACCCCTACAGCTTCGTCTCGGCGCTCAGCGGCGTGCTGGCGCAGCGCCTGCTGCGCATCACTTGCCCGAATTGCAGCGAACCGGTTACCGCCAACGCCATCGAGCTGTCGCTGGCGCGCATCGATGAGGAACGCGCCCACGGCAAGCTGCTGCGCGCCGGCAAGGGCTGCGGCCAGTGCCGGGGCACGGGCTACAAGGGACGCAAGGCGATCGGCGAATTGCTGCTGCTCGACGACGCGTTGCGCGAAATGGTCGTCTCGCGCGCGCCGGCGCGCCAGATCAAGGCGCACGCCCGGCAGAGCGGCACGCGTTTCCTGCGCGACGCGGCGATCGACCTGTTCCTCGACGGCCAGACCACGCTCGAGGAGGTGAATCGTGTCACGCTGGTTGCCTGAACGCCTCACGCTGCACGTCGCCGCCGCCGATTCGCTGGCCGCGCTGGACGTCGGCGAACGCCTGCGTCAGCGCGCGCTGGAGCTTGCCGTGGCGGGGTTCGAGGCGCAGCTCGACGCGCTGAAGCCGGCGCGCCACGCGCGCGTGTCCTGTGTGTTCGCCGGCGAACTGGTGCGCTACGCGATCGTGCCGTGGAACCCGGGCGCGCGGGGCCAGGCGCGGCGCCAGGCGTTTGCGCAGCATTGTTTCAAGGAAACCTACGGCGACATCGCCTCCACCTGGGCCGTCAGCGAGGACGCGCCGCGCTACGGCCAGGCCACGCTCGCCTGTGCCGTCGACTCAGGCCTGCTCGACCGTCTGGCCGCGATGTTGCGCGGCCGCGGTCTGGTGCCGTCGCAGCTGCAGCCGTCGTTGATGCAGGCCGTCAACGCGGCCCGGCGCGCCACGCGCGCGGCGACCTTTTGGGTGGTGGTGCAGGAACCGCGTGCGATGACGCTGTTGTTGATCGTCGATCGCCAGCCCGTGCTGGTGAAGGTGCTCACATGCCGCGAGCACGACCTCGGCGTCGTGCTGGCGCGCGAATGGCTGGCGCTTGGTCTGGAGACGGCGCGCTGCCCGGTGGTGCTGGCCAGCCCCGACATGCCGGTGCCGCACCAACTGGCGGGCTGGAAGCTGCGCGTGCTGGGCAGCCAGAGCGGCAAGGCGGCAACGCGCCAGGGCATTGGCCCGGAACACGCGCTGCGAACGGTATGAGCATCGCCACCGTCCAGCTCGACTTTCGCAAACCCGCTGCTACGCCGGTGCGCTGGTTCGCCTGGTTGGCGCTGGTCGGTGTTGTGTGTGCCGTGGTGGCGATTGCCGAGCACGCCGGTGCGCTCACCGAAGAAGTCGAGGCGCTGCAGGCTCGCCAGCAGACCTTGCAGGAACGCCTGCGCCCGGCCGGCGCGCGCAAGACGCCGGCCAAGCCCGATGCAGAAGCGCTGCGCCGCATCGAGCTGGCCAATGGCGCGATCGACAAGCTCAGCGTGCCCTGGCACGAGTTGCTGCGTTCGTTCGAATCGATCCGGCTGCCCCACATCGGCTTGCTGTCGCTGGTGCCCAACGCGCAGGAGCGTTCCTTGCGCATGAGCGGCGAAGCGCGGTCCGTGCCCGATTTGATGGCCTATGTGCAACGTGTTACCGCGCTGCCACTGCTTGCCGATGTGCACCTGCTCGGCTACGAGACCGTGCCGCGCGAAGGTGTGCCGGTCGTTGCTTTCACCTTGTCGGCCAAATGGTTGGCGCGCTGAACTTTCTGCGCTGGCACGCGAGCCTGGTGCTCGAGCGCGGCGGCGTTCCCGCAGTGGCCGCATTGGCACTGGCGCTCTGCGCGGCGCTGGCCTGGATCGCCTGGGTCACGCCGCTGGCCACGCAGTTGCAGAACCTGCGCCGCGACAATGCACAACTCCAGCAGCGCATCGCAGCGGCCGCGAAACTGCCGCCCAAGCCGGCGCCGGCCACCGAGGCCGAGCGGCTGGCCGGGTTCGTGGCGGAATTTCCCACCGACAAGGGCATCCCGGCTGCGTTCACGCGCCTGCATGCGATGGCGGCGAAGCACGGGTTGCCACTGGCGCAGGCCGAGTTCCGCCTCACCGCACAGGGCGCCGAGCCTCTGGCGCGCTACTCGATGGTGCTGCCGGTGAAGACCGAATACGCCCGGCTGCGCGCCTTCGTCGACGACGTGCTGCGCGACATGCCCAGCGTGGCGCTCGAAGAGCTGAGTCTGCGGCGCGACGACCTCAAGAGCGAACTCATCGACGCGCGTTTGCGTCTGGTGCTGTTCCTTTCGCGTGCGGGGTGATGCCATGGCGGAGCTGAGCCCGACCCGCAAGCGCATCGCACTCATGATCGTGATCATCGGCACCGGCCTGATCGTCCAGCGCGTTATCGCCTTCGGTGGCGAAGGTGCGGGTTCGGTCGGCGGCGACCCAGGGCCGGTGGACGAGGTGGTGTCGCAAAGCGCCGCACCCCAGAGCACGGAGCCCGACGAAGCACCCGTGCCGCTGCTGCGCCTGGACCGGCTCGAAGCTCGACGCGCGTTGATGGCCGCTGCCCCGCCGGTCGACCCCTTGTTTGCGCCGCTGTCGTGGCAGCCGCCCAAACCCAAACCCGTGCCTGCACCGCCGCCGCCGCCTCCGAAGCCGGTGGCGCCGCCGTTCCCCTACCCGTACATCGGCGGGTTGTGGGAAGAGGGCGTGCGCACCGGTTTCTTCACCCGCGGCGAACGTGTGCTCGCGGTGCGCGCGGGCGACACCGTCGACGCCGCCTATCGCATCGAACAGATCAACGACATGCAGATGACCTTGACCTACCTACCGCTCGAACAGAGCCTGACCGTCGTGTTCGGAGTGCCGCGATGAGGTGTCTCGACCTCAGGTCCGAGGCTCACGGCGTGGGTCGACGCCGGCTTCTGGCAATCGGCCTGGGCGCATTGGTTGCACTGGCCAGCTGCGCGCCAGGGCGCGAATTCATTCGCAACGGCAGCCAGATGATCGAAGAGGGCAAACTCGAAGAGGGTTTGTCGCAGCTCGAGAAGGGCCTCAGCCTCGAGCCCGACAACCGCGAGTACCGCATGCTGCTGATCCGCCAGCGCGACGCTCAGGTGGGCAAGCTGTTGACGCGTGCCGATGCCGAGTTGGCGGCCGGTCGGCTGGACGACGCTGAAGGCCTGTACCAGCGCGTCGAGAAACTTTCGTCCGGCCAATACCGGGCCCGTGCGGGGCTCGACGCGGTGCAGGCGGCGCGCAAACGCCAGGCCCGCATCGACGAGGCCACCGCATTGCTCGCGCGAGGCCGCACCGAAGAGGCCAGCCGCATTGCCCGCGCAGTGCTGCAGGAGAACCCGAATGATCGGCGTGCGCTGGCGTTCCAGCAGCGCCTTGAAGAACAGTCGCCTGTTCCGAGCGATGAGCCGGTGACCAGCCTGAAGACGAGCGCGCCGCGCCCGGTGACGCTCGACTTTCGCGACGCCAACTTGAAGGCGGTGTTCGACGCGCTGTCCAAGAGCACCGGTCTGAACTTTGTTTTCGATCGCGAGGTGCGTACCGACATTCGGATCACGATTTCGATGGTCAACATGAGCATCGACGACGTGGTCAGCGTTCTTGCCACCACGAACCAGCTGGACCGAAAGCGCCTGAACGAAAACACGGTGCTGATCTACCCGAACACGCCGCAGAAACAGAAGGAGTACCTCGACCTGAGCGTGCGCACCTTTTATCTCGCCAATGCCGAGGCGAAGAACGTTTTCACGATGCTCAAGACGGTGCTGAAGACCAAGGACCTGTACGCCGACGAAAAACTCAACAGCCTGACGGTGCGCGACACGCCCGATGCGATTCGCCTGGTGGAAAAACTCATTGCCGCGCAGGACTTCGCCGAGCCCGAAGTGCTGCTCGACGTGGAAGTGCTCGAAGTGAAGCGTTCGCGCCTGCTCGAAATCGGCCTCGATCCTCCGGGCAAGTTCACGGCGCTGAACATCGTCAAGAACCCCGACACCGTGGTGTCCACCGCGACCGGCAATACGACGGTGCAGAACAACACCTTGACCACCACACAGCTTACGCTCGACAAGCTGCGCGGCCTGGGCGCCGCGAGCATCGGCATCGACAACCCGGCCATCAACTTCCGCGCCGAGAACGGCGACACCAACATCCTGGCCAACCCGCGGATCCGTGTGAAGAACCGCGACAAGGCGCGCATCCTGATCGGCGACCGCGTGCCCGTCATCACCACCACCTCCACCGCCAACGTCGGCGTGTCGGAGTCGGTGAGTTACCTCGACGTCGGCCTCAAGCTCGATGTGGAGCCGAACGTGTTCCTCGACAACGAAGTCGGCGTGAAAGTCACGCTCGAGGTCAGCAACATCGTGCGTGAGGTGAAAAGCCGCTCGGGTACGCTCACCTACCAGATCGGCACCCGCCTGGCGGCCACCAACCTGCGTCTGCGCGACGGCGAAACGCAGGCCCTGGCCGGCCTGATCAGCGACGAGGACCGCAAGGGCATCGTCGGTGCACCAGGCGCCGTCGATCTGCCGGTGCTCGGCCGCCTGTTCTCCAGCGAACGCAGCGACAACAGCAAGACCGAGATCGTGCTGCTGATCACCCCGCGTGTGGTGCGCAACATCGGCGGCGGTGCGCCGAACCGGTATGAGTATGCGTCGGGCACCGAGACGGCCGTCGGTGCACCGACGTTGCGCATGCGCGGCCCCGGGCGGGTGGCGCAGGCGCCTTCGTCCGCAGGCGGGCGGCCGGTCAATCCCGTTGCCGCGTCCGCGCCCGAGCCTGCCCCACCGCCCGCCGAACCGGCACCGCCCGCGCCCGTCCCTGTTGTGCCGCCTGTGCCGGCCGTGCCTGCGGTTCCCTCAGTTCCCGTCCCTGCGCCGAGCCGATGAACACCACGCCTCAAGCCCTGCGCGCAGCGCGCGGCTTCACCTTGATCGAGTTGATGATCACGCTGGTCATCCTCGCCTTGCTAGCAGGCGGTGCGATGACTTTTGCCGACCTCGCGATTCGGCGCGGCCAGGAACAGGAATTGCGAGTCGCCTTGCGGCAGATTCGCGAAGCCATCGACGCCTACAAACAGGCCGCCGACACCGGCCACATTCGCAAGGCGGCCGACGAAACGGGTTATCCACGCTCACTTGCCGAACTCACGGAAGGGGTTCCCGATGCAGCGAATGCAAAAGCTGGCAAACGCTACTTCCTGCGCCGCCTGCCGCGCGACCCGTTCGCCAATGCGAGCCTGCCCGCCGCGGCCACCTGGGGCGTGCGCAGCTACGCCAGCGAGCCCGACAAGCCGCAGCCCGGGCGCGATGTGTTCGATGTGTATTCGTTGTCCAGCCGCCAAGGCATGAACGGGCAGCCCTACCGGGCGTGGTGATGAACAGTTGCAATCAACCGCATCGGCCGGCGCCCAGTCGCTCGCGCTGCGGCTTCACGCTGATCGAGTTGATGGTCGTGATGGCCATCATCTCGGTGTTGCTGACGCTGGCGATGCCGAAGTATTTTCACAGTGTCGACAAGAGCCGCGAAGCGGTGCTGCGCCATGACCTGCAGGCCATGCGCGACGCGATCGACAAGTTTCTGGCCGATCGTGGCCGCTATCCCCTGACGCTTGAAGAGCTGGCGGAACGCAGATATTTGCGCGCGATTCCGAAAGACCCGATCACCGAAAGTTCGAGCACCTGGGTGGTGATTGCGCCGCCCGACGGTGAAGGGCCCGATGGCGTGCACGACGTGCGCAGCGGTGCCGCAGGTAACAGCCTCGATGGCACACCGTACGAGCGTTGGTAACGGCGCTTCGATCAACAAACTGTCATCGACCCTAGCTAGATTTGCCGCACGTCGTTTGCAATGCACAAGTGATGACAACAACAGCGGCACCGGAGCGAAAGCTCCTCGAGGAAGAGGCCCCAGTGAGTGAATATCAAAGGTTGAGTGAGACAGACCGGGAACGCTTTTCCGAAGCGGTCGAGAACTCGTTTGCGGTGTCGAGCCGGCAGCAGTTCTTTGTCTGGACACAGAGTTCGGTGCAGGCGCTGGTGCCGCATGAAATTCTGATCTGCGGCATCGAAGACGGTACCGGTCAAGGTATGTCGGTGCAGCGCTTCAGCGCAAGCCGCTACTTCCGCCAGGAACAGTTCGACGTGATCGCCGACCCCCTCACCGGCCTGCTGCCGCGCTTGCTGGCGGTGGCCGAAACGGCGCGAGGTACGGTGATCTTCTGCCCGTTCGAGAGCGACAAGGGTTGCGACGAATCCCTGTTGGCGCTCGTCGCCCACAACGAGCTGAAGAACCTCGCGGCGCAACTGGTGGCCGGAACCCGCGGCAAGGTGGAAGCGTTCTACGTCTTCTCACGCGTGTCCAGCCCTCTCGACGCGCGGCTGGCCTACATCATCGAACTGCTGGTGCCGCATGTGCACAGCGCGTTCCTGCGTGTGCTGGGGACGGAACGGGATGGCGCCGGCGCGAGCCAGCAGCGTTCAGGTCGGCTGGTGACGCCGCGCCAGGAAGAAATTCTGAACCTCATCAAGTCGGGCAAGACGAACTCGGAGATTGCCGAAGTGCTGAGTTGCAGCCCGTGGACCGTGAAGAACCACATCCAGGCCATCCTGCGCAAGCTCGACACCAACACCCGCACCCATGCGATTGCGCGGGCGATGAGCCTGGGAATCCTGCATCCGGATTGAGGGGATGCCCCGGGGCGATCACGGCACCCAACACGCGAAGGGCTCGTTGCACTTCACCGGACGCCGGGTCACCGGGCGGGCTGTGCCCGCCTGCGGCATCAAGGCATCAGGTCGTATCTGCTCACGATGCTGAAGGCTTCGTGGTGATTCAGCGTCAGCCGAATGCGAGAACCCGGCCGCAGCGCATCCAATCCCGGCCCCTGGGTATGACGGGTGACTGCCCAGCTACGACGATTGTCGTCCACAAGGTAAGCGAGCCCAAACTTAGGCAGTATTTCCTCAGCCGTGGCCACGACTTGAGGCGGCATTGATTTCGTAGCCATGGGGGAGATGCTCCTGTCTGTGCGATCGATCACTTAAACGGCCAGCATATCTCATTCGCGGGCCAGCAATCACGTCGGCCTTCATTTCCTTGTCATCAGGGTCACCGAGGATCGCGCGAGGCGGCGGGCCCGAAATCTCGGGTGTGATGCAACAGACGACCGCGCCTCTGATTTGACCGCACCGACGTGCCGGTTTTCAGCCGAACAAGCAAACGGAGCATCCCAATGGACGTGACAGCAGCTTTGGAAACCTTGAGGCCGGTGACGGCGATTGCGGCCCTCGGGCGAAATGCATTGAGGCTCAAAGACTGGCTGAATGCACAAATCGAGGCGGGCGATGTCGATACCTCGCTGGAGGCGGCGCTCGAACGCCTGCCGGCCGGCGCACCACCCTGGGAGATCGCAGCCGCTCTCAAGCCCTTCGTTGCACAGGGTGGCTTGTGCGTCGTGATGGATCTGGCCACGCACGACGAACAATGACCGCGTTGCGTCGCTGAACTGATCTTTGCCCGGGTGGTCACGCGGCCAGCGCACGCCACTGGACCGGATGCCGTCAAACCCGCTAGGCGAACACTTCCATCGAAACCGAAAAGCGCTGGGCCAGCGCCTTCACCTGACGCAGATTGAGTTTGCGCTTTCCTGCCAGAACGGCACTGACCACGCTCTGTGCGCCCACTTCGGGCAAGTGCGACTGGGCCAGGCTATGTTCTTCCATCAGGCTCGCCAGAACCGTTGCCGCAGTGCTGGTGTCGAGCCAAGGATGAACGCGTTGCTCGTAGGCGCGGATTCGGTCTGCCATGACTTCGACCAGGCCACCCATGGGGTGCAACGGGTCGTTGGCGACGGCGTTGAACACTCGTTCCACAAACGCAAGCGCAAGTTCGTACTGGGCTTCGTCGACGATCGGCGCGCCGATTCCAAGCGCTTCGTGGAGTGCAATCCAATCAATCCCGCGCCGGCGAAACCTCGCTGCAAGACCCGCTGGCTGGGGGCATGTAAAAGTCCGACGCGCGGTCGAACGAGCTGGCGTGAATTCGGCCCGGCACTGAGGCTTCAAAGCACAACAGGCGCGGCCGTAGCCCTGGAAATCAGGCGCCCAGCGGGTTGGCCTTGAACGCCGAAACAGAAGCCGGTTTGCAACCCTTGTGGGTCTGTTTGCCGTTGTGCGTCAGGCCCAATGCGCCAGCGCCGACCTCAGGCGCCAGGCGCCAGCCTTCCCCTTCGTAGATGCCCTCGCCCTTGCGGTCGAGTTCATAGCCGCCGTCGGCGCGCACCCGCACTGACTCTCCGCCTTCGGCCACACGCGCCGAGAAGCGTTTGCCGCCCTCGCAGGCGAACTGCACGAACTCGCCCACCTTCATGCCCGCCGGTACCGGCGGGGTGGAGGCGCAACCCAACATCGCAATGACGCCCAGCGCGGGCAAGAACTTCGAACCCTTCATGAAAACCTCGTGAGGTGATGGTTGGAGTTCGAGTTTCAGCGGCAGCGATGACGCTTTGGTGACCACCCTCGCCGGCTGCCGAAAAGGCCGCGGGCGCAGACCGCTGGGGCGTTCCTGAGGCACCCGCTGAACCGTCGCGCCGCTGCGCCAGGGCGGCGCCATGACGCATTCGGACCAGTCCGCATCGAAACCCCATAGTCCGTTCGGGCAATAGGTACCGAACTGGTATCTTCACACAACCGTCATATTCACTAAAAGCTACCAAAACACTTGCGTTCCAGTAGCTCTTGGGTATTATTTCGCAATTACTGGCAGCCAGAGGAAGGAGATCCCCGAGTGAGTGTTGACCTTTTCATCAAGAAAATGCCCAACGTCGTCAAGGAATTGATCAGCCGCGAGGCGCTCGAAAACCGCCGTTCCGTCAATCAGGAAACGATTGCGTTGCTCGAGGAAGCGCTGATGACGCGGGTCGGCAACGCGGGCAAGAAGCGCCGCAGCGTGCAGACCCTGCTGGAGGACTACGCGTCCAAACGGGCGGACAAAGGCGAGGTAAACCGCTGGGGTGACACCCAGCCGCAACCCTAGCCCCAGGTTCTGGCCGGGCCCACCGCTGTGGCGCAGCGGGGTGCTTCCGCCCGAACCACGCTTCAGCGTCGCAGCATGCGTTTCCGATATACCTGTTCGATCAATATGTATTCATATCAACTTCAACGCCATTTGATTCATTCAAACCGTTGAAAAACAATCCACAAAGGGTTCCGAATCAATCCGGATCTGAATATGTCAAAACACCGTTTCATCGGCACTGTCCTTGTCGCCATACTGTTTGCCAGCGGTGCGGGGGTTCAAGCCGCCCCGGTGCCGGACGAAGCTGAAACCCAGCTCAGCGTCGCCCCGCAACCATTCACGTTGCAAACCGAGACCGCCGCCGCAGTGGCAGCGCAGGCGCAGCCTGCTGCCAGTACATTTGGCAGCGCCTTAAGCACCTCGACGGCCCGGCAAACCGACCGTCAACCGCTGGCGCTGCAAACCGTCAGCGAAGCCGACAGCCAGGCGGCGCTAAGCCTCA
>JANNKS010000268.1:0-15569 GCA_031396425.1 Rhizobacter sp.
GGCCGCGCCAACCGCAAAGGCGCCCAACGCGGCAGCGCCCAGACCCATGAACCAGGCACCCAGCACGAGCAGCGGCAGCGACGCGAACAGCGTCGTGCGGATGCGCCATCGCACCGACATCGTCTGCAGCAGCGAGGTGACACTCATCAAGCCGGTGCGAACGATCAAGCCCTTGTGGAACCGGCGTTGGCCGGCCTTGCCATCGCGGAAGTCGCGGTAGAGATTTTCGGCAGCGTCGACCTCGGCCCGCGATGGTTTGGTGCGCACCGACAGGTAGCCCGCCGGCTGCCCACCCCGCACCACCGGCACGGCGTTGGCGCGTACCCAGTAGTGGTCACCGTTCTTGCGGCGGTTCTTCACGAGCGCGGTCCAGGGCTCGCCGCCCTTGAGCGTGGCCCACATGTCGGCGAATGCCTGCTCGGGCATGTCGGGGTGGCGCACGATGTTGTGCGCCTGGCCGTCGAGCTCTTCTCGGCTGAAACCGCTCACTGCAATGAAAGCGTCGTTCGCATAGCTGATGTGGCTTTGAGTGTCGGTGGTCGACATCAGCGTCGCGTTGTCAGGCAGAAGATATTTCTGTTGACTGACGGGTTGGTTGTTGCGCATGGGGCACTCTCCGAGTTGGGTGACGTTGGCCCTGACTGCGCCCGATTGGCGCCTATGTCAAACCAGTGGCCCTTGTTCTCGGCAAACTCATGCGGAAGTTAAGTGTCGTTGCGCTGTGACGTTTCGAATCGCGGACTTTGCCGCCCCTATTCAGTGGTTCAACGGCGGGCGCGGACGAATCGAGTTGACTGGCATCAATCGAGCCCTGAACGCAGCGCAGAAATGATTCGTGCGGCCAAGCATGGCGATCGCCGAAGGGCCGGGTTGCGCTCGCTCGATCAGACGCCAGGCAGGCCCGGTCAGAACTCGACTTCGACCTGTTGGCACGTCAACCCTCGGGCAGCGCGCGCTCCAACTCAAGCCCGGATGCGCCGAACGCATACGCGTCCATGCCCAGGCTGCCGAGTGTCACGCTGGCGTGCAAGCGCACCGGCGCGGCGTCGCGCCCACCCGCACCCGCGGCCACGTACCAGGGCAACAGGTGCTCATCGGTCGGGTGCATGTCCACCGCATGCGGTGCGCGCTGGCGGTAGTCGAACAGGGTGTCCCAGTCGCGCAGGGCGCTGCGCTCGTGCATCCAGTCGCGAAACGCCCGGCTCTCGGGAATTTCGGGCTGATCTTCCCGCGGACGCAGGCCGCCGGCGAAGACGCGTCGCAGGTTGTGGGTGATGCTTCCGCTGCCAAAGACCAGCACGCCTTCGTCGGCGAGCGGCGCGAGCGCGGCACCGAGGGCGAACTGCAGCACCGGGCTCTGGCTGGGCACGAAGGCGAGCGGCAGCACCGGAATGTCGGCGTCGGGGTAGAGGTAGCGCAGGGCGGTCCAGTTGCCGTGGTCCAGGCCGCCCTGGTCCAGTGAGTGCACATCAATGCCTGCGCTGGCGAGCAGCGCACTCACGCGATCGGCGAGCGCAGGCGCGCCGGGTGCGTCATAGCGCAGCGTGTAGAGCCTGGGGTCGAAGCCACCGAAGTCGTACACCGCTTCATGATGCCCACCCGCGAGCAGTACGGGCGCGCGCGCCGTGGTGTGCGCCGAGATGGCGACGATGGCCTTCGGCCGGCCGAAAGTGGCATCGATCATCGGCCCGAGCCGCTGCATGAAGGCACCCGCCGCACCGGGCTCGAGCGCGATCATGGGTGAGCCATGGGAGACGAAAATCGGGGCGATGGTTCTGTCCATGCCCCATTACAGCATCGCGGGGAATGCCGACCGTTCGATGCGCTTGCACGCAGCGTTCGCTCTGTGGCGCTTGTGAAGCCCGCTCGGAGGGATGCCGACGTGCGCCGCCATGACGGGCCGACGGCTGCGAAGGCCCTGCGCCGGCACGTGGCGCACAAAGTAGGGTATTTTCACGCCATGGAACCTTCCGCTGCCAGCCCCACCCCGTTCAAGCCTCGCAGCCCTGCCATCTGGCCGCTCGCCTGGCGACAGCTCGCACGCGACTTCCGTGCCGGCGAGTTGCGCCTGCTGGTGGTTGCGGTGATGCTCGCGGTCGCCGCGCTCACAGCGGTGGGTTTTTTCGCTGATCGCATCAACAACGGCCTGGCACGCGATGCGCGGCAGATGCTCGGGGGCGATGCGATCGTCGCGAGCGATCAACCTGCGCCCGCAACGTTCACCGCGAAGGCGCGTGAACTGGGTCTCGTGACCGCCACCACGGCGGCGTTTCCGAGCATGGGCCGCGCACCTGACGCGAAGGGCGGTGGTTCGCGGCTCGTTTCCGTGAAAGCGGTGAGCGAGAGTTATCCGTTGCGTGGGCGCTTGAAGCTCAACAGTGGCGAGGGCACGCCGGAAGTGAGCCTGGCGCGCGCGCCGGACCGTGGCAGCGTGTGGGTGGACCCTGCATTGCTCGACGCGATCAACCTGAAAGTCGGCGACTCGCTGCTGCTCGGCGACGCCGCGCTGCGCATCGCGCAGGTGATCGTCGTCGAGCCCGACCGCGGCGCGGGCTTCATGAGCTTTTCGCCCCGCGTGTTGCTCAACGAGGCCGACCTGCCCGCCACCGGGCTGGTGCAGCCGGCGAGCCGCGTGACCTATCGGCTTGCGGTGGCGGCCAGCGGCGCGAGCGACGCGCCGGTGCGCGCATTCGTCGAGTGGGCCGAAGCGCAGGTCAAAAGCCAGACGCTGCGCGGCCTGCGCATCGAATCGCTCGCCAGCGGCCGCCCCGAAATGCGCCAGACGCTCGACCGCGCCGAGAAGTTCCTCAACCTGGTGGCGTTGTTGGCGGCGTTGCTGGCGGCGGTGGCGGTGGGCATCACGGCACGCGACTTCGCCAATGCGCACCTGGACGACTGCGCAATGCAGCGCGTGCTCGGGGCGTCGCAGCGCAGCATCGCGCTGCAGTACCTGGTCGAGTTCGGGGTGATCGGCGTCGGCGCCAGCCTGGGCGGCGTGCTGCTCGGCTTCGGCGTGCACCATGGGTTCGTCTGGCTGCTGGCCGGCCTGGTCGACGCGCAGTTGCCCTCTGCCACGGTGTGGCCGGCGTTGTTCGGGCTGGGTGTGGGGTTGACCCTGCTGACGGCGTTCGGCCTGCCGCCCGTTCTGCAACTGGCGAGCGTGCCGCCGCTGCGCGTGATCCGGCGCGACGTCGGCGGGCTCAAGCCGGCGTCGGTGGTGGTGCTGGTGGCCGGTGCGGTGGGCTTCATCGCGCTGCTGCTGGCGGTGTCGTCCGACCTCAAACTCGGCTTGATTGCGGTGGGTGGTTTCGCTGCCGCAGTGGCGCTGTTCGCCGGCTTGAGCTGGCTGGCCGTGATGGCGCTGCGGCGCGTCGTTCCCGAAGCGCGCGCACCGCGCTGGCTGGTGCTGGCGACCCGCCAGATCGCGGCTCGGCCGGCGTTCGCGGTGGTGCAGGTGTCGGCGCTGAGTGTGGGCCTGCTCGCACTCGTGCTGCTGGTGCTGCTGCGCACCGACCTGATCAGCAGCTGGCGCCAGGCCACGCCGCCGGACGCGCCGAACCGCTTCATCATCAATGTGCAGCCCGAACAGGGCGACGCGTTCCAGCAGCAGATCCGCGCCGCGGGCGTGAAGAAGTTCGACTGGTTCCCGATGATCCGCGGCCGCCTGGTGGCCATCAACGACAAGACCGTGGTGCCCGACGACATGGCCGACCCGCGCGCCAAGCGTCTGCTCGACCGCGAGTTCAATCTCAGCCACGGTGCCAGCTTGCCGGACCACAACAAGGTGAGCGCCGGCCGCTGGACCGACGATGAAGCCGGTGCGCTGAGCGTGGAAGAGGGCCTGGCGGAAACGCTCAAGCTCAAGATCGGCGACACGCTGACCTTCGACGTGGCGGGCGCCACCAGCAAGGGCCGCGTCACCAGCCTGCGAAAGGTCGACTGGAGTTCGATGCGCGTCAACTTCTTCGTCATCTACCCACGCGCGCAGATGCCTGACGTGCCCGCCACTTACATCGCTGCGTTCCAGGCCCCGGCCACCGCGGGCTTCGACAACGCGCTGTCGCGCAACTTCCCGAACATCACCAACATCGACGTGTCGGCGTCGATTGCCCAGATTCAGCGCGTGCTCGACCAGGTGATCCGCGCGGTGGAGTTCCTGTTCGGCTTCACGCTGTTGTCGGGCCTGGTGGTTCTGTTCGCGGCGGTGTCGGCCACGCGCGAGGCACGCTCACGCGAATTTGCGGTGATGCGCGCACTCGGTGCGAGCAGCAAGCTGCTCGCGCAGGTGCAGCGTGCGGAACTGATGGGCGTGGGTGCGCTCGCCGGCGTGCTGGCGTCGCTCGCCGCGATCACGGTGGGCTGGGCGCTGGCGCGCTACGTGTTCGAGTTCAGCTGGAACGCGTCCGCCTGGGTTCCGCTGGTCGGGGCCATCACCGGCGCGCTGCTCGCCCTGGCGGCTGGCTGGTGGGGCTTGCGCGATGTGCTGCGCCGGCCAGTGATCGAAACGCTGCGGCGGGCCGCGCAAGAGTAGCGCGCTGTCGGTTTGCCGTGTGCGTCGACGGTGCGCCGTCCACCCTTGGGGTCCGATTCGGGCGACGGTTACCAACCGTAACGCTTGCCCTCTCACCCCGCGGCAGCAGGCGCCGAAAACCGATATGAGCCCCTCACCGGAGACCCCATGACCGCTCCCCAGACCGTTGGTGACTTTTCAAGCGCCAACCCGCACGCCCTGGCCACGATCCTCGAAGCCAGCCAGACGCGCAGCATCATTGCTTCGCGCGACATCTTCGACATCTCGGGCACCAAACTCTGGGCGCGCGACCAGCCCGTGTCGAGCGCGCTGCAACGCAAGCTGCTGGACCGCAAGTTGCGCAACCCGCTCGAGAGCTGCCTGATGGCCGAAGACGGCGTCACGGCCAAGACCTTGCAGAAGGCGGCGCAGGCTCAACTTGACGGCACCACTGCGCTGAGCCTGTTGCTGCGCCCGCACGGCGCGAAGATCGTGCGCGAAATCGAGCACCTGCCGATCCATTCGGTGGCGCAACTGCTGTTGACGGCGAGCGAGACGTCACGGCCTGAAACCTTCGAGCACGCGGTGCAGGCGATGGCGCTGAGCGGCGCGTTGATGCTCGAACACGGCGGCGGCACCGCCGAGCTGCGCCTGGCGATGTTGTGCGGCTTGCTTCACGACCTGGGTGAGATGTACATCGACCCGCGCTACGGCGAAGCCGATGCCGACCGCGCGCTCGACTTCCAGAGCTACCAGCAACTCGTCGTGCATCCGCATGTGGGCTACCTGCTGATCGCGCAGCTGACCAACTACCCGGCCACGGTGGCACGCGCCATCGCCGAGCATCACGAGCGGCTCGACGGCTCGGGCTACCCGCACAGCCTGCAACGCGACCAGATGTCGCCCCTCGGGCGCTTGTTGGCGGTGATGGAGGGCGCGCTGGGCGTGCTGCGTACGCCGACGGCGAATCTGGCGCGCGCCAGCGTCGCGCTGCGCGTCGTGCCCGGCGAATTCGAATTGGGCTGGGTGGGTGCCATTTCCGACGTCGCGCGCGCCCAGCCGGTGCCGCAGGCGAACCACTCGGTGAACGACGTGCAAGCGCGTCTGGCGGTGCTGGACAGTGCGCTGCGGGTGGCCAAAGAGCAGGTCGACGAACTCGCCGTGAGCGCCGAGTCGCCGGCGTTGAAGAGTGCGTTGACGCTCGCCCAGCACCTGCTGGGGCGGCTTCGCGCCGGCTGGTTTGCGAGCGGCCTGTGGAGCAGCGAAGCCCTGCTGGCGCAAGATGCGGCCGAGGTGGAGGCGATCGAAGACGAACTGTTCTTCCGTTTGCGCTCGATCGAACGCGCCACCTTGCTGCGCGCCGGCGAATTGGCGAGCGACGAAGCGCGCCGCCTGGAGCACTTGTGCGAAGTGTTTCGCCAGGGCGGCGCCGCGACCTGAGCTCGGTCTGGTCGGGGCGCCGGCGCCGCAGTGCGCGGGCCGGTCGAGCCCTTCACCCCAACGTGGCACGCTGTCGCACACACTCGATGTAGCGGTCCCCGTCGGGCGGCGTGCCGCTGCGCTGTGACTGCCAGATCATCTCGCCCAGGCATTCCATCACCTCGTGCTGCGCGTCGTGCGTCGAACCGCGCCGCGCGCTCAGCAACTCGACCGCCTGCTTGATGCCGCGCGGCTGGTCAATGCCGACTTGCTCGCTGATCGACAGGTGCATCGACAGGTGCAGGAACGGATTGGTGCGGCCCGAGCGCATGTCGAAGGTGGCGGCCAGGGCGGTGTCGACGTCGACGAGATCGGCGTGGTATTCGGGGTGCAGCGCGATCCAATCCAGCGCCACGGCTTCGAGTGGCGTCAACGGCGCAGCCTCGCGCCCCTTCCGGTAGGCGTCGCAAAAGAAACGCCGCACGTCGGCCTGGGAGGGTGCAAACACCGGACAATTCTCGCTCCATCCTGATGAATGCCCTGCCGCTGATCACCGACCCTGCGTTCTATGCCATTGGCGTGCCGGCGGTGCTGTTGATGGGCCTTTCCAAGAGCGGCTTCCTGAGCGGCTTCGGCTCGATGGCCACACCGCTGCTGGCGCTGGCAGTGCCGGTGCCGCAGGCGGCCGCCATCATGCTGCCGCTGCTGCTGGTGATGGACGCGCTGGGCCTGCAGCAACTCTGGCGCGAGCGCGACCGCACCTTGCTGCGCTTGCTGATGCCGGCCGGCCTGCTCGGCACCGTGGTGGGCACGGTGTTGTTCGGCGTGCTGTCACCGAAAACCGTGGCCGGTGTCGTGGGCGCGCTCACCTTGTTGTTTCTCGCCCAGCGGCTCGCGTTTCCGCCGCGGTTGAACGCGCCGCCGCCGCCGCGCTGGCTCGGCCGCGTGCTGGGGGTGGCGTCGGGCTTCACGAGTTTTGTCGCGCACGCCGGCAGCCCGCCGATCAATGCCTACGTGCTGCCGCTGCGGCTGCCGCCGATCGCCTATGCGGCGACGATGGCGGTGTTCTTCGCTGGCCTGAACCTGTCGAAGGTGCTGCCCTATGCGTGGCTGGGTCTGATCGACCAGCGCAACATGAGCACCGCGCTGCTGCTGCTGCCGCTCGCGCCGGTGGGCGTGTGGCTGGGCATTTGGATGACCAGGCGACTCGCCGCCCACTGGTTCTACCGCATCGCCTACGGCGGCATGTTCTTCACCGGGGTCAAGCTGCTTTGGGACGGGGTGATGTAGCCGCGCTGCGGTGC
Source organism: Rhizobacter sp. (assembly GCA_031396425.1). Taxonomy (GTDB): domain Bacteria; phylum Pseudomonadota; class Gammaproteobacteria; order Burkholderiales; family Burkholderiaceae_C; genus JAEMQF01. The sequence goes on from JANNKS010000268.1 coordinate 7,234, forward strand.
AGCGCTACTTCGGTTTGTCGGCGTAGGGCTCCACGCTCACCGCGTCGAGCCGGTAGCTGCTGGTACCCATCGCGGTGTCGGAGCGCAGCGTCTTGAGCGTGCCGGTGACCCACACCGTGTCCATCGAGTGGAAGCCCTTGGCCGCCTGGCGCGGCAGCACGTGGATGACCTGGTTCGACGGCGGCGGCGGGGTGTGGATGCAGGCGCCGAAGTAGGGCACGAGCAGGAACTCCGTCATGCCGGTCTTTCCGTCTTCCAGAGGCACCACGTAGCCTGGAATACGCACCGCCTGCTCGTCCATCTGGTTGTTCACCGGTGCGTTGTCCCACACCTCGCGCATTCGCTTGAGCATCGCGGCCGCGCGCGGGTCGGCGTCGGACAGGCCGGCGAGCTGCATGTCCTTCATGTCCTTGAACGGGTCCCAGTCTTTGGGCACCAGTTCGTCCCAGCTGATTTCACGGAAAGCGCCCTTCGCTGGTTTGGTGCCCGCGGCTTTGGCGCTCTGGACAGCCGCCTTGGCAGGAGCCGACGCCGCCGGCGTGCGGGCCGGTGCAGGTGTGCCGGCAGTGCCTTGCGCGCAAACCGCTGTCACGCTGGCCGCCAGCAAGCCGGTGGCCAGCGCGCACTGCAAGGACTTCAAGAGGACGAAACGATGCATGGTCAGGTTCTCGGCGAAAGACCGTCCACGAGGGACAGCCGGTAGGCACGCCACCCTGGCACCAGGCTGGCTAGCAGGCCCGCTGCGATGATGGCGGCAAGCAGGTTCCATTGAGACGCGGTGGGTGCGGAAAGTTGCAGTGATATGCCGAAACGCGACTGTAACCAGGGGCTGGCGAGTGCAACGAACAGCACCGTCAGCACACTGCCCAGCGCCACGCCCAGCAGCGTGATCAGGCTGCCTTCCAGCGCGAGCAGCAGCACCATGTGGCGCGGCCCGGCGCCCACCGCGCGCAGCACGGCGAGTTCGCGGCGGCGCTCGTTCAGCCCGGCGAGAACGACGGCAATCAAGCCGGCCAGGCTGACCACAGCCACCATGATCGACATGCCCAGCAGCGCCTTTTCGCCGACGCCAATCACGTTCCACAGTTCGTCGAGTGCGACGCCGGGCAACACGGCCATCAGCGGCTCGTCGGCGAATTCGGCGACATGGCGCTGCACTGCGAACACGGCGGCGCGCGTCTTCAGGCCCACCAGCGCGGCGGTGACCTGTTTGGGCGCCAGATCGAACTTGCGTGCCTGCTCGGCGGGAATCTTCAAACCTGGCATCGGCGCACCACCGGCCCATTCGAGGTGGATGGCTTCGATCGCCTCCAGGCTCACATGCACCGTGCGATCCACCGGCGTGCCGGTGCGTGCCAGCACGCCCACCACGGTGAAGGGCTTGTCGGCGTGTTCGGCGGCCAGGCTGCCGCCGACACCCGCGCCATGCGTGAGCGTGACCTTCTGGCCCAGTGTGTAGCCGAGCGCGCTGGCGACTTCGGCGCCGATCACGGCTTCATACAAACCGTCAAGCGTGCCCGCGAAGGCGCGCCCCTGCCCGAAGACGAGGGGCGTGCGGTCGCCGTACCGGAAGCGCTGGAAATAGTCGCTGCTCGTGCCCAGCACCGGCATGCCGCGGTGCGAATCGCCCAGCGCCATCGGCACCACCCAGTCGACGGCGCGGTGGGTCGCGAGTGCCTTCACGCTGCTCATGCGGATGTTGTTGCTGGCCCCGCCGATGCGAAACACCGCATAGAGCATCAACTGCACCGAGCCTGTGCGTGCACCGACCACCAGGTCGGTGCCGCTGACCGCTTGCGAAAAACTTTCGCGCACGTCGGTGCGCATGCGCTCCAGACTGAGCAGCAGCAGTGTGGCCAGCGCGATCGACAGCACCACCAAGGCGAGCGTGGCACGCCGGTTCCAGGCGCTGTGCGCGGCCAGGTGAAGCAGGGCCTTCATGCGACGCCCACGGGTGGCTCCGCAGGGTTCTGTTCGGCCAGGTTGATGTCGGCCAACGAGAGCTGCGCATCGAACTGCGTTGCGAGTTGCCGGTCGTGGCTCACGAACACCAGCGTGCTGCCGACAGCGCGGCATTCGCCCAGCAGCAGGGCCATGAAGGCGTCGCGCATGGCGGTGTCGAGCGCCGAGGTCGGCTCGTCGGCAATCACGAGTTCGGGTGAGCCGATCAGCGCACGGGCTGCGGCGACGCGCTGCTGCTGACCGACCGACAGCGCACCGGCGCGGCGCAGCCAGGTGGCCTGTGGCAGACCGACGCGCTGCAGCAGTGATTCGGCGGCACGCCGTGCGCTGCCGGCCACCGTTTCGGCGCGGCTGCGGCGCAACGCCGAAAAGCGGCACGGCAGCAACACGTTGTCAAGCGCGTTCAGATAGGGCAGCAGGTTGAACTGCTGGAAGATGTAGCCCACATGGTCGGCGCGTCGGGCGTCGCGCTGGCTGCCGGGCAGGCTGGCCCAGGCCACGCCCTGCAGTTCGACCTGGCCCATGCGGGGCACCAGCACGCCGGCGAGCAAGCCCAGCAACGTGCTCTTGCCCGAGCCGCTGGGGCCGTGCAGGAACAGCGTGCGCCCGGCTGGCACCGACAGGTGCTCGATGTTCAGGCAGTCCGCGCGGTCCTGCGGCCAGGCAAAGCGGAGTTTGTCGATGCGGATCACAAGGGGCGGGGGTGGGTCGGGTCGGATTGTGGCTTGGCGAACTGCTAGCGATCTCCTAACGGTTGGCGCGCAAGCTTCGCCGCGTCGGCCACTTCGGCCTGCCACCCCGAAAGGACATCACCATGACGTTTCGAAGCCTGTTCATCACGTTGCTCGGCCTCGCGCTGGCGCCCGCGCCCTTCGCCCAGGACATGCCGGCTGCCACGTTCATTGTCGGCGACCAGTGGACCTACCGGGAAATCGACCTGCTGACCAAAATCGAGGCCGGTCAATGGACGGAAACCGTGACGTCGGCCGACGCCGCCGAGTACTGGATCGATTCGCAGCGCAAGGTGCGCACCTGGTGGCGCGGCGATGCGGCCAAACGCCTTCACCGTGAGCAGTTCCTCCACGCCGATGGGGTCGAAAACAAGCGCGGCAAGGCCATTGGCAGCAACGATGCCGGCTGTGCCTACCCCTGGCCTTTGAAGGTCGGCAGCCGTTTCGAATGCACCGAGCTGGTGGTCTTTCCGAACGGCTGGAACGTCCGCTATGACCTGAAATTCGAAGTCGAAGCCGCTGAAAAACTCGACACGGCGGCGGGTCGTTTCGACACGCTGCGCCTGGTCGCCTCGGGCTACTCGACGAACTTGACCAATGCGCAATCGTCCCGGCAGGGCAACCGGCACGAACGCGTGATCTGGCTTGCGCCCGCGGTGAAGCGCGAGGTCAAGCACGAGATCCGAACCTGGGTGAACCAGGGCGCGCCGTTCCGCGTCGAAGGGCGCGAACTGGTGGCATTCAAGGCCGGCGGGGGATGATGCGGGTCGGCGCCGGTGCGGCGCCGATTCAAGGCGTTGGGCTGGCGTCACCCTTGAGCGCCAGACGCTTTTCGGCGGCTTCGGTCGAAGCAAAGGCGGGCGGCGCCAGCCCACCCCAGCCGGCACGCGCCTTCTGCTGGCTCGCCGCCTCACGCTCTTGCGCGAACAGTTGTTCCAGCTGCTGACGGCCTTGCTTGGCCGATGCGATCAATTTGGCCTGATCGGTCCAGTGCGGCAGCGTCTGCTCGAGCTGCGCGATGTTGTGGCGGCGAAACCGCATCGCCAGGTTGCGTGCCTGGTGCGGCTCCCAGCCCAGCACCTCGAGCGTTGAGCGGGCGCTCATCAGCGCCGAGTCGAAGGTTTCGCGTTCGATCAGCGTGACGCCGACGTCGCGCAGGCGGAAATAGTGCTGCACGTTGCGCGCCCGCGCCACCACCGTGAGGTTCGGGAAATGCTCGCGCGCCATGCGCGCCACCTCGACGCTTTGTTCGATGTCGTCGATCGCCAGCACGAGCACGCAGGCTTGCGCCGCGCCGGCCACGCGCATCAGGTCGAGCCGGGACGCGTCGCCATAGTGGGCGTGCCAGCCGAAGCGGCGCAGCGCTTCGATCTGCTCGGAGTCGTGATCCAGCACCGTCGGCGTGATGCCATTGGCGAACAGCATGCGGCCGATGATCTGGCCGTAGCGGCCGATGCCGGCAATGATCACGGGTGCGCTCTGCGGTTCACTCAAGGTCGCCCTGCGCGAAGCCGGCGATGCCGGCGATGCCGAGGCGAGGTGGCGTGCCCACCAGCGGTCGGCCAGCACCAGCAGCACGGGCGTGAGCAGCATCGAAATGGCCACCGCCGCGACGAGCAGCGACGCGGCCTGCGCGTCGACGGCACCGGCACCGGCGGCGCTTTGGAACACGACGAAGCCGAACTCGCCGCCCTGCGCGAGCAGGATCACGAACACCGGCCGTTCCGGCAGCGGGATCGGCATGGTGCGGCACATGGCCCACAGCACCGCGGCCTTGAGCAACAGGAAGCCGGCCACGACCGCAGCCACCAGCGCCGGGTTGCGCAGTACCACCGCGAAGTCGATGCTCATGCCCACCGCAATGAAGAACAGGCCGAGCAGCAGCCCTTTGAAGGGCTCCAGGTCGGTTTCCAACTCGCGCCGGTATTCGCTTTCCGCGAGCAGCACACCGGCGAGAAAGGCGCCGAGTGCCATCGACAGGCCGACCGCCTGCATCAACGCGGCGGTGGCCACCACCAGCAACAGCGACGCAGCGGTGAAGATCTCGGGCGTCTTGCTGCGCGCGATCCAGCGCAATGCGGGGCGCAACAGCAAACGGCCGCCGAGCACGATGGCGGCGATGACGCCCACCGCCTTCGCGGCGGCGAGCCAACCACCGCCGTCCGCCTGCACCGCCGTGGCGGCCAACAGCGGCACGAGTGCCAGGATGGGTATCGCCGCCACGTCCTGCAGCAACGCCACGCTGAGCACGGCCTGGCCCGAAGTGGTGGCCATCAGGTTGCGCTCGGCCAGGACACCCAGGCCGATGGCGGTGGACGACATCGCCAGGCCGAGCGCCGCGACGATGGCGAGCCGCAAGTCAATGCCGAACGCCCAGGCCACGCCCACCATCAGCAGCGCGGAGCCGAACAGTTGCGCACTGCCCCAGCCGAAGATCGGTTTGCGCAGCGACCACAGGCGGCGCGGCTCGAGCTCGAGGCCGACCAGGAAAAGCATCAGCACGACGCCGAATTCGGCAAAGTGCAGGATGTCCTGCGCTTCGGTAACGAGCTTCAAACCCCACGGGCCGATCACGATGCCTGCACCCAGGTAGCCGATGATCGAACCCAGACCGAGCAGCCGGGCAATCGGCACGGCCAGTACGGCGGCACCCAGGTAGACCAGGCTGCCGGTGAGCCAGTTGCCGTGTTCCATCACGCCACCTCCGCGGGGCGGGCCGTCGCCGGCACGGCGCAGGACGGGCAGGCGTCGAGCTCAGCGAGCTCGGGCCAAGCCGGGTAGCTGCGCAGCCGCTGCTCGTAGACCCGTGCGTGTTCGGCCAGTGTCGCTTCGTCGGCGCGGTGCGCTCCGTGCAGCAGCAGGGGCGGCAGGAAGCGCATGCCGCACAACACTGCGGTCTGTTCGAAAGGGGGCAGGAACGCGTCGAAGAAGTAGCGGTTGTAGCTGTCGGGTCGGTAGGAGTCTTCCGGCCCGCCGGTGCTGGCCACCAGCCACAGGTCCTTGCCGCGCAGAGCGGTGCCGCCCGGTCCGTAGGCCCACCCGAAAGCAAGCACTTCGTCAATCCAAAGTTTCATCAGGGGAGGCGCGCTGTACCAATGAATGGGGTGTTGCCACACCACCAGCGGTGCGCCGGCGAGCGCCCTTTGTTCGGCTTCGATGTCGATCATATAGTCGGGGTAGAGGGCATACAGATCACGCACGTTTGCCTGCGTGCCCGCGGCGACACGCTTCAATTTATCGTTCGTGCGCGACAGCTCCAGATGAGGGTGTGCCACGATCACCAGGGGCTGGTTCGGCGGCGCGGAGGAATTTGTTGTCATGGCGATGTCATGGGTCGGGTGGCGGTTCGCGGCGATGCGCGGATGCGACGCTCGTGGCTTTGAAGCCTGCAGGGGGTGGCCGATTGACGGCTCGCACCGGTAACATAACCCGAAACACAACAGGAGACCTTTTATGCCGGTGATCGCGATCGCAAACCCCAAGGGCGGCGTGGGCAAGTCCACGCTGGCCACCAACATTGCGGGCTACTTCGCCGCGTGCGGCCATGCCGTGATGCTGGGTGACATCGATCGCCAACAATCGTCGCACACCTGGCTTGACCTGCGCCCGGCGGACCTGCCAGCCATTCTCAGCTGGGACACGTCGCAGGACCGGTTGGCGCGCCCGCCCAGCGGCACCACCCATGTCGTGCTCGACACGCCGGCCGCGCTTCAGGGGCGCCAGCTCGACGAGGTGATGAAGGTTGCCGACAAGATCCTGATCCCGTTGCAGCCGAGCATCTTCGATATTCACGCGACGCACCGTTTCATCGAGGAGCTGCGCGCCCACAAGCGCGCCCGCCATGTGTCGTTCGCTCTGGTGGGAATGCGCACACGTGAAGGGCTGATCTCGACTGACCAGCTTCGCGCCTTTCTCAAAAGCAGTCACCTGCCGCTGCTCGGCTTCCTGCGCGAGACGCAGAACTACGTTCACCTCAGCGCGCATGGCTTCACGCTTTGGGACTTTTCGTCGAGCCGCCTCGAGCGCGACCTCGAACAATGGCAACCCATCACCGCCTGGCTTGACGACGAAGCCGCTGCGCAAAGGGCCGCTGCTTGAGAAGTTTTGCAGCCCTGTCGGAACTCCAGGGCCTGGTTGGGCAAGAACTGGGCAGCAGTGACTGGTTCACGGTCGCGCAGTCGCAGATCGACGCATTGGCGCGTGCCACGGGTGACCATCAATGGATCCACATCGACCCCGAACGCGCGGCCAACGGGCCGTTCGGTGCCACGGTGGCGCACGGTTTCCTGACCTTGTCGTTGCTGCCGCAGATGAGCGCCTCGGCATTCGAGATTCGCGACACCCGCATGGGCGTGAACTACGGCCTGAACCGGGTGCGTTTTCCCGCGCCGGTGCCGGTGGGCAGCCGCCTGCGCGGCCACTTCAAGTTGTTGAGCTATGAAGCGCTCGATGGTGGTGCGCAACTGACAATCGAGGCCACGATGGAGCGTGAAGGTTCCACGAAGCCGGTGTGCGTCGCAGAGTCGGTGGCACGCCGCTACACCTGAGTCGGCGCCGCGTACTAACATTGGCACCGCACCGGAGGCGTTTGCCATGAAGGTCCTGCTGATCGATGACCACCCGCTGATCCTGTCGGCGCTGCAAGGCGTCATCCTCAGCCTGGGCGACGACGTCACGGTGGTCGGCGCGGCGAATGCGAAGATCGCACGCAAGACGCTGCAGAGCGAGACCGATTTCGACCTGATCCTGCTCGACCTGAACCTCGGAGACACCGACGGTTTCGACGTGCTGGTCGAGTTCCGCTCCACCTATCCGTCGCTACCGGTCGTGGTGGTGTCGGCCTCGGACCGCTATGCCGATGTGATCAAGGCGGTCGATGCCGGCGCGATGGGCTTCGTGCCGAAACGCTCCACGAATGCTGAACTGCATGAGGCGCTGCGCCTGGTGATGTCGGGCGGCATCTACGTGCCCACTGGCGCGCGCGCGATCCTGGGGGGGCTGCCGGTGCCCGGCCAGGACCAGCCGCACCCGACCACGTTCGCCGAGACGATGCCGATGATCCACCACGTCGCCCGCCCGGACCCGGGGGACACCGGTTTTCACCCTGCACTTGGCCTGGCACCCACGCCGCCGCTGGCCAGCCTGGGTCTGACGCCGCGCCAGAACGAAGTGCTGGCGCTGTTGCTGCAGGGCAAGCCGAACAAGTTGATCGCGCGTGACCTGAACGTCTCGGTCGAAACCGTCAAGGACCATGTCGCTGCCGTGCTGCGCGCGCTTGGCGTGAACTCGCGCACGCAAGCCGTGCTGGCGGTGAGCCAGATGCAGCAGCAGGCGGCGCTGTCGTCGCGCCAGCCGCCATCGACGACGTTATGAGTGCCCCCGCGCAGGCGGGTGCGGGATCGGGCGCCGCCCTGGGGGTGGATGCGGCAGCGCAAACCGGCGTGCCGGTGCCGGCGAGCGTGGATGCGGCCGCGCCGCACGCCGGCACCGATGCGGCCACGCAAGCGGCGCTGTATGCACCGGTACCCGGCAGCCGCCGCTTCGACCATGTGCGCGCGCTGTTCGTGCAGACGCCGGCCACGCTCATCGGCAACCTCGTCGGCTGGTGCCTGATCGCGGCGATGTACTGGCCGCTGGCGCCAC